>VBOW01000035.1 GCA_005893275.1 Candidatus Eisenbacteria bacterium
GCCGAGCGCGAGGCCGGCAAACGCGGCGCCAAGCCCCACGGGGCCGAGCCCTGCCGAGAGATCGAGCGCGTACCCCACGATATCCTTGATGTAGCGGAACGCGAACGACCCCGGATAGTGTAGGACGTACTCCAACACCCCCGGCAGATGAGCGCCGAGCATCCGCGACGACGAATAACCTGGATACTGCGGCGTGTAGAGGAGCATCGGATTCCCCTGGATCGCGAAACCCCCGCGCGCCCCCTGAATCGCGGCGAGCCACGGCACGCAGAGCGCCGCGTATACCGCGGCGAACGCGAAGGCGCGCGTCCATCGAGGCGCGCCTGCGCTGGGCTCGGACCGCGCCGCTATCCAGAGCCAGACCGGGAGGAACAGAAGCGATTCACCGCGCAGGTACCACGCCCCGGCGGCGGCCACCGCGGCCGTGCCGGCAGCCGGGATCCCACCTGAGCCGAGGAGGAGGATCCATACCGCGAGCTCGAGCAGGGCGGCGGGTACCTGGCTCATCCCCGGATTGTAGAAGTCGAGCAGGAGCGGACAGGCGAGCGCGCATGCCGCGGCCCACGACCCAGCGCGGGAGGAATGAACCTTCGCGCCCCACCAGTAGGTCAGCGCGACAAGCAGGGCATGAGCCACCGCGCCCAGGTAGAGGAAGCCTGCCGGAAGCGGGACGCCGAGCTTGAGCAGAAGCGCGCCGAGCACCGCGTAGAGCGGCATGCGCCAGAGCACGGGGAACGGCGACCCTTCGTGGCCCAGAAAAACGGGATAGGTGTAGAGGGACGTGAAACCCTGGCCGCGCGCGATCTGGCGGGCTTCCTGGGAATAATCCCAGAGATCGCTTCCGGGCGCGATCCCCGGGATCGCCGCGAGGGCGAAGACGCTCGCCGCCGCCAGCGCGAGGATCGCCCAGAGGAGCGCGATCCGCAACCGGGCTCCACCCTGGGCCGATGGCCCTGAGAATCCCATGTCCGCAGAATACAGCAGAAAGCGCTTCGCGCGACCTGAGCCTACGCTGCGACGCGATCGTCCGCGCTCTGCCTCGCCCGCCTCCCGCGGCCGAGCATCCAGAAGAGCACGCTCACAAGGAGTCCTGCGTAGATCGGCTCCAAAGACAGGAAATAGGCTCCGGAGGGGCCGGGCCGGTATCGCGAGAGCAGCCAGGCCAGCGATACCCCGCCGCTCACCGCGATGCTCCACGCCGCCGCGGGAGGGCGCATCCGCCATCGAGGGTGATAGGAGCTTGCGAGAGGAACGAGGAGCGCCGGGACGCCAATCGAGCCCACGTCGTGCCATAGATCCACGGCGGAGCGGAAAAATAGCGCGAGCACGACCGAGATGAGCGCCGTCACGAGAAATCCGATCTGTGCGTAGCGGTTCACCCGCGACTCATCCCGTTCCAGGCGCCATCGCCAAATCAAGTCCCGCCCGAAATTCACGCCGCCGATGAAAGTGTAGCCGTCGACGGTCGACATCACCGTCGCGAGAAGTCCGAGATAGAAGACCCCCTGCACGACCGGGGGAAGAAAACCGATCGCGAGTGCCGGGTAGGAGGCGGTCGGGTTCGGGAGCGCCGGCATGAGCGCCCGGGCGTACATGCCGGTGAACGTGGTGAGGAAATCAAAGAGCATCCAGAAGCCGATCGAGATGAGTACGCCGCGTTGCGCGGTCCTTTCGTCTTTCGCCGCGAAGCAGCGCTGATAGAACGTGGGCTCGACCAGCGTCTGAAGGGCGATGAAATACCACACGAAGACGTACTGGGGCGAGTTCCCCCCGTGCCATACGAAATGGGACGGCGGGACGTGCGTCCGCAAGAAATCGAGGCCCCCGAACCTCGCGGCGAGGAGCGGCAGCCCGACCAGGAATCCCAGGTACATGAGAACGAATTGGACGTTGTCGACATTGACCACCGACCGCATGCCGCCGCGGAAGGAATAGGCCGTGGAGAAGAACGTCCCCACGAGCACGGCCGGAATGAGAGCCCAGCCGAAGATCATCTGGATCAGGATGCCGAGCATGAGAACGTACGGGGCGGGAGAGGAAAGCACCTGGATGACTCCCGCCCCGAGGAGCGCAGCCGGCCGGCCGTAGGCGCGATCCAGCTGGTCCGGGACCGTGTAGAGCTCCGAGCGGCGCGCGCGGCGCGCGAAAAAGATCGCGAAGAGCGCGGCCCCGAGATAGTACGGCACGCCAAAGACGAGCCAGTTCGAGACGCCGTAGCGGTAGGAATATTCCCCCACGCCGAGCACCCCGCCGTACCACGTGGAAACGAGGGTCGCCACGAAGGAGGGGAGCGCCAGGGTGCGTCCCATGACCAGGTATTCGACGGGCCCTCGGCGAGCCACTCCGAAGAGACGCGCGCCCACGTAGAGGAGAAAAGCCGCATACGCTGCGATGAGCGCCAGGTCTACGGGGTGGAGCGGTGCGCTCAGAAGTCCGCCTTCAGGCTCGCGAAGACAGACCGCGTGGCGGCAGGATAGAAATACGGGACCTCCGCGTACACATATCCGGCCGTCTCGTAGCGGAGGTCCGTGAGATTCATGCCCCGCAATTCGAGAGAGAGGCGGCGCGCGCCAAGGGGCCCGAACCCGCCGGTCCCGCCGAGATCGAACGAAAGAAGTCCGTTCCATGTCGCGTGCTCTTCGATGAGCTTTTTCTGATACCCGGGAGCGCTCTGGAGCGCCGGGTTCTTCCGGTTGTCCTCGGAGTTGTCTAGGTATTGGCGGCCGGCTTCGTTCAGCGTGAGCGCCGCGCGCGCACGGCGATGCCTGTAACCGACCGTGAGATTAGCGAGTCGGCTTGGGAACCCCGCGATCGTATTCCCACCGAAGTCGTTCACCGTCGTCGAATCGACGAACTCGCGATAATCGCGGAATCGATTCCGGCTCAGGGAGACGTTTCCGGACACCTCGAATCCGCTCGCGTGGGCCCAGCCACCTTCGAGCTCGACCCCTTGGTGCACGGAGCGGGCCGCATTCCCCGTGATCGGGACCCCGAGAGCGTCGATCTGCCCGTTGGCCACGATTTCGTTTCGGAAATCAAGCCGGAACCCGGTGAGCCTCAGGTAGGAGTTCCCATTCCGGTAGCCGAGCCCCGCCTCGTAATCGTTCAGGTGTTCCGGGTCGATCAGGGGATCCCGGTAAACATGGGCCGCGACATCGACGACCCGGAAGAGCGGAACCGCCGTGGGATCGTCCGCCCGGTAGATCTCGCTCAGAATCGGCTCGGTCTGCGTGTGCGCATAGTTTCCGAACACGTTCCACCGTTCCGTAGCGTTCCAGTTGAGCCCGATCCGGGGACTCAGGAACGAGTACGTGAGGTGGAAGTCATACCCCGAGTAGCGGTCCTTTCCAATCGCGTACCGGGTCTGTCGCCACTGGAGACTCCCCGTCAGCTTGAGATCGGGCCGGAGCAAGTACCCCTCCTGCACGAACCCCGACAGGGCCCTGACCCGGCCCGCGTAGTCGTAGAAAACGTGGTTCGGGTCCGTTCCCAGCGGCAGCGCCTGGGCCCAGGTCAGCTCGCCCCAGTGCCGGCCCTCGTGCTCGCGCCACTCCGCGCCCACGGTCAGCTCGCCTTTTCCGTGCGAATACCTCGCGCGGGGGATCCAGCCGTAATGACGGTTCCTCACCCAGAGCCGCTGCGTCATGTCCGAGCCGATCACGAGGAATCGGCCGTCCGGTTGCATCGCCGGCGCTCCGGTTGAATCGACGGCGTAGTAGCCCGCCGGGTAGAGCGAATCGGAGTCCACCTCGAAGCTCGGCAGGCGCCGTGATGAGAAGCTCTGGGGGCCATACGGGAAGTCATCGTAATAGCCCTTCCCGGGGAAATAGAACGCGGACGAGGTCAGGGCGACGCGCTCACCGAGTTTCACATCCTGGATCAGCTCGTAGTGCGGCTCGAAGAAATTGTCGGTTTCGTTTCGCCAATTGAGCGGGTTGATCCTTCGGTCCTTCCCGGCGTCGCCCGTGATCGCGCCGTCCAGGTAGGGACGGTCCACGCCGTAAAACGCCAGGTGGAGCTGCTCGGGGCCGCCGTACAGGTTGAGCCGCGACGTGATCCAGGAGTCGATCCGCGCGGCCGAGAGGTAATAGGACCAAAGTCTGGACCACGAGAGGTCGCGATAGCCCTGAGAAATGATCCGCGAGTAGCGCCCGGAAAGCGCGTAGGTGCCGTCGAGAAGCCCCGATTGATAGTCCATCGAGAAGCGCCGCGTGTCGTAGCTCCCGACGCCGGTCTGAATGGAGAGCCTCCGTTCCGTGGGAATCGCGACCGTCTCCAGATTCACCGAGCCCCCGACCGCGCTCGCCCCGTAGAGCGCGCTCCCCACCCCCCGCTGCACCTGAAGCGATTGCGCGCTCGAGACCAGGTCCGGGTGGTCCACCCAGTAGACCTCATGCGTTTCCGGGTCGTTGAGGGGAATGCCGTTGATCGTGACCGCAACGCGGCGCTGGGGGAACCCGCGAATCTTGACGTAGGAGTATCCGATCCCGTTTCCGGCGTCGGAGTAGGCGTAGACGCTCGGGGTCTCGGCGAGGAGCATCGGCACGTCCTGTGCCCAATAGTGCTCTTGAATCGTCTTTCGATCGAGGTCGGTGAACGCGACCGCGGACCCGCGCTCGGTCGCGCGCGTGGTGGTCACCTCCACGGGCGGAACGGGCACCGGCTTGGGCTCGAGCCGGAACTCGACCGAGACCGTGTCCGCGCCCAGGCTCACGCTCCGCCTTTCCGGCGCGAAACCAAGCCGGGACGCCTCGAGCTCGTAGGTTCCCGGGGCGACATTCGAGAACAGAAACTCCCCGCCGCGGCCGGTGGCCGTTTCCATGGCAGGAGCGAGGATCCGCACCCTGGCATCCGAGAGGGGCTCTCCGCTCCGTGCGTCGAGCACGCGGCCTGTGAGCGGCGCGCCGGGATCCGCCAAGGCATGGCTCGAGAGCGCAATCACGAGCGTGGCTGCAACGATAGGCAGAGCGGGGCGAAGCTTCATCGACAGCACCGTCCTTTCGAAAATAATCGAGCCGCGCTCCGAGGGAACGCGGCACAGTACGGAAGGTCGGACTGTCCCCGTTTCCCTACGCTGGCATGACCCAGATCAGGTTTTTAGGGTTTGCTCTCAGGCCGGTTTTCTTCCGGCCACCCCTAACGGTTAGAACAAGCATTGTGCCGGAGAGAGAGTGTGTCAAGCGGGAGTTGTGAAGCGGCGTCGGGCGCCGCGTTACTGCGTCGCGAAGGCAGCCGGGTCGGAAACTTCCACCCGGTCGGGGAAGAGCACGGTGAGCTGCCAGCGATAGACCGTCTGCCGCTTCATCCTCGCGCCGAGCTCTTGAGGGATGACCCAGGCGTTGTTCGTGAGCCGCGGGCTCACGAAAAGAGATTCCTCCTGCACGCCCATGACCTTGACCCTGTAGCCCGAGGCCCCGGTCACATCACGCCACTCGAGCCTGACGCGGTTCGGCTTCGAGAACGTCGAGTGCATCTGGTAGAGGATCGGGCCCTGCTCCGGCACCCTAGGAACCGGCTTCCCGTGCGGGGCCGCGCGCGGGGAGACGAACCCGAGATAGAGCCCGCTGCACGCGGTCAGAAGCGCGAAACCAGCGACCGCGATGACCGACAAGGCTTCCCTGCGATTTGCCATCGTTTCCCCTCCGGTGCTAGGCTGGCGCTGCGGCCACGTTGTCCGATGAGGCAGCATACCACCAGCCACGATTGCGACCCGCGCGATGCCCTACGCTGTCATTCTCACGAACGGAATGCCGCCCACCGCCGCCGCGCTCCGCCGGGCGCTCACCCGCTCCGCGCTCTTCGTCTGCGCGGACGGAGGCGCGAACACGGCCCGACAATTCGGCGTGACGCCGGCGGCCATCATCGGCGACTTCGACTCGGTGGCCCCGGACACGGTCAGCCATTTTCGGGACGTACCTCAGATCCGCGACGCGGGCGAGGATCGCACCGATACCGAGAAGGCGATCGAATACGCGCTTGGGAAGGGCGCCTTCGACGAGATCAAACTGCTCGGCGGCGGCTCGGGGCGGCTCGATCACGTGATCGGCCACATCGGCCTTCTGCGGAAGTATCTCGGCCGCGTGCGGATCGTGATGGAGGGAGGCGACGGTCGTGCCTACGTCGCGGACAAGGATCAAGAAATCGAGTGCCCCCGAGGAACCGTGGTCTCCTTCTTCGCCGTCGCGAGCCCGGTGGAGGGCGTCACCACCGAAAATCTCCGCTACCCTCTCCGGAATCGCACGCTCGAGCTGGGACTTCAAGATTCCATCTCCAATATCGTGGAGGCGACTCCCGCCTGGATCCGCTTCAAGCGCGGCACCCTCCTCGTCGTGGAAGTCACGAATCCGCGGACCGGCCGCGGGTGATCGAGATGCCGACCGTCGTTCCCCGCCCTTCCCCGGGACTATCGATCGTCACCGTGCCTCCCATCATCTCGACCAGTTCCTTGACGATCACGAGACCCAACCCGCTCCCGCCGAACTTTCGCGTCATGGATGCGTCCGCCTGTGAAAATTTCTGGAACAGGAACTCGCGCCGTTGGAGCGGAATCCCGATCCCGGTATCCCGCACCTCGATGTCCACGTAGGGCGAGCCCGAGGGTGCCGCTACCGAGACCGACACCGACCCCTCGCTCGTGAACTTGATCGCGTTCCCGATGACGTTCACGAGGATCTGGCGGAGGCGCGCGGAATCGGCCTGGACCACAATCCCGGGACTCAAGCCCGCAGAGCTGAGTCTGAGCCCCTTCGCGCGCGCCTGGACGTCGAGGGTCTCGATCACATCGGACAGCAGCGGCTCGAGCATCACATCCTCCAGCTCCACTTCGAGGCGCCCGGCTTCGATCCGCGAGAGATCGAGCACGTCGTTGATCAGGTCGAGGAGGTGCGTGCTGCTCGCGAGCGCGTGGCGAAGCAGCTCCTTTTGCTCGGCTTCATCCTGGCAGAGGTCGTCGATGATCAGGTTCAAGAACCCGATGATCGAGTTGAGCGGTGTTCGCAGCTCGTGCGACGTGTTCGCGAGGAATTCGCTCTTCATCCGGTCCGCGGCGCGAAGCCGCTCCACGAGACGTTCGAGCTGATCGTTCTTCTCCTGAAGCTCCGATTCGTGCTGCCGAACCGACTCGACCAGCCGCACATTCTGCACGGCAGTCCCGATCTGATAACCCACCGCACGCAGGAGATCCGACTCGCGCGAGGAAAGCTTCTCCCCCGCGATGCTCAGAATGGAGATCACCCCCACCACCTCGCCTCGCGCGAGGAGCGGCATATGCACCACGGTGGCGATGCTCCGGTCGAGAAGCTCCGACTCGGCGACCAGCTCCCGCGTCTGCATGGCGCGAAGCACCGCTGGGTTGACCGAGTCGGGAATCATGCGGGGAGAGAGCTTGATCGAGGGGTTCAGGTAGCTGGCTTCGCCGACCAAGCGGAGAGCCGATTCCCCCGCGTCGTAGCGCTGGATCCAACACGCGTCCATGCCGAGGCCTTCCACCACCTGGCGCGAGACGGCGCCGAGCATCTCTTGAGGATCGTGGCTGCTTCCCGTCGCGACCGCGATCGCGGCGAACGCGGCCAGCTCCTGGGCGCGCCGAAGGGATTCCGCTTCGATCCAGCGCTGCTGACCCATCTCCACGACGGTGGCGATGTAACGCACCTCCGCGGACTCGCCGCCGGTGACCGGGGTGATCGCGAGCATCATCGGACAGGAATCGCCGAGGGAGGAGCGGAAGTCCACTTCCCCGGCCCAGCGCCCCTCGCGGTCGACCTCCTCGAAGATGCGATCCTCGAGATCGCCGGCCTGGTCCGACCAGAGGAAGCGCCGGAGGAACGATCCGGGCAGGATCGAGGAGTTGATCCCGGCGAGGCTGGATAGGGCGTGGTTCACGGCGACGATGCGCCGGTCTTTCGCGAGAAGAATCATCCCCACCGGCGTGCGCTCGAAATGCTCGCGCAGGGCTTCGCCCAGACCGGGTACCTGGACCGACGCCGGCAGCATGGTTTGTCGAAGCGGAGCCATTCGCGGGAAGTCCCCCAAAAGCCGGAGAGCAGCCTACCCAACGACTTATCGTCTCAGGATGGGGCCTTCTCCAGCCGTTTCTGGGGGTCTGGACGCCGCCGATCTGGGCGGTTATCTTCCGGTGCGGCATCTCCGAAGGCATGCACCCCACCCGGGGAGGGGTACGAGATGACGAAGGTTTCGGCGGGGGTCTTGGCCGGGGTCTTGCTCGGTTTCCTTTACGGGTTGTTCAACGCCCGCGGCGAGGGCTCCGCGGCGGCGATATCGGCGAGCCTCCTCGGCCGGACCTCGCAGGGAATCATCACCGGTATTCTGGCCGCCTACGCCAGCAAGGGCTCCACGCCGCTCTGGCGGGGTGCACTCTGGGGAGTCCTCATCGGGCTGGGGCTCGGCGTGCTCGCCGGCCTGCCCGCGCACGCGATCCCGCAATCGCTTCTACCTTCGGCGCTTCTCGGGCTCGCCTGCGGGCTCGCCGCGGCCAAGGCGAAGCGCTAGCGTCCTCGCCGCCTTCCCGGATCGGAGGGGCTACCGAGCGGAGGGCTTCGCCTTCGCTCCGGCCGCAGCCTCTTCCTTTCCCACCGCGACCCGCGTGAAGCGCGCGGGATCGAAATATTTCCGCGCGACCGAAGTCACCTCTTCCGGTCTGATCTTTCGAAGCATCTCCGGATAGCGATCCGCGAACTCGTAGCCCACGCCGGCCGATTCGTAGAAACAGAGGCGCTCTGCCTGCGAGGCGTTGTCTTGGATACCCAGGTAGTAACGGGACAGCATCTTCGCGACAATGTCCTTGAGCTCCGCCCTGGTCACTCCTTCGTGGGTCACGCGCGCGATGTCCTCGAGAACCCCCGCCGACGCCATCGAGAAATTGGCCGGGGTCACCCCCATCTCGTTTTGCGCGGACGCCTGCCCGAACCGGTCCGACATGTAGAACCAGGATCGATACGCGACGCCCTTCTCGTAGACGTATTTGAAAAAGAGCTTGTCACCGATCAGGCCCACGGCGGCCCTGAGCGGCACATAGTCGGGATCGCGGACGGAGCAGGCCGGCCAGCCGGTATTGTAGGTAACCTGCTCTTGATCCTTGTCCACGAACAGGACGTGGCTCTCGGGCGGCGCCTCATCGCGCGGCGCCCCCGTGGCGACGGAATCCCCCGCGCGTAATTTCGAAAACGTGCGGCGCGCCAATTCCAGGGCGGAGGCGGCGTCGAAATCGCCCACGATCGCGACGACGAGATTTTTCCCGGAGAACATCGTCTCATAGGCTCGACGCAGATCGGCGAGTTGAATCTTGGCGAGCGAGACCGTGTCGCCATGGACGGCGTGTCGATAAGGGGAGTTCTTGAACAATAGATTCTGGAACTGAACGTTGGTGTAGTCGAAGGGCCTGTCTCCGAGGCTCCTCGCGCGCTGCATGAGATCCTCGCGAACCTTCGCCACCTCACCGACAGGGAAGGTGGGGCGCGTGACCACGTCACGGAAAATATCCCACGCCTTGGCGAAGTGGTGCGACGGCACGCGCCAGGAGACCCCCGCGTAATCGGGCGTCCCCTCCGTCTCGAGGGTCATGCCGAGGGCATCCGCCTTCTCGGAGATCTCCCGCGCGCTCATGGCGCCCGCGCCCCGGCGCAGGAGCATCGCCGTCATATTCGACACGCCCGCGAGACCCTCCGGCTCGATCCACTGCCCGCCGGCCGCCATCGCCGAAACCGCGACCACGGGAGCGGCGTGATCCTCCTTGAGGAGAAGCGTCACGCCGTTCGTCAGCACCTCCTTCCGCAGGGCCGTCGTCGGCGCCGGGGCGGTCTGCCCGGCCCAGCTCTCACGCCACGGCGCGAGCATCGCGCGCACGTCGTTCTCGGAGGGGCCGCTCGCGTCCTTGGGACGCACGACGGAATAGGACACCTGATCGGCGGAGAGGTACCGCCTCGCGACACGCTGGAGATCCTCGGCCGTCACGCTTTGAATGAGCGAAGGCCAGAGCGGCTCGAGAGATACGTCCGACATGAGAGCGTAAAGACAGAGCCGCTCCGCCCGTCGGAAAAACAGCTCCGAAGCGAACGCGTACTGGGTTTGGAGACTCGATTTCACCCGATCGAGCTCGGCCGGAGGCACCGTCCCCGTCGCGAGCCGCTTGAGCTCGTCGCGGACGATTCCGAAGACCTTGGCCTCGTTCCGGGGCGGAAGCTCGGCGGAGACGAGAAACATCCCCGGATCCCTGCGGACCTCGAAGTCGGCGTCGACCGAGGTGACGAGGTTCTCGCGTTCCTTGAGCGCCTTGTAGAGTCGCGACGAAGTCCCCTTGCCCAAGAGGGACGCGAGCACGGTGAGCGCCGGCGCGTCGGGATCGGAATAGGGGGGCACATGGAATCCAAGGTAGGTCCAGGTGCTGGGGGTCTTCATGGTTTCCACGCCCATGCGGAATTCTGTCTGGGGCATTTCGGTGAGACCCTGCTCGAAATCCTCCCGCCCGCGTTTATAGCCCGCGAACGCCTTGGCCACTTTCGAGCGGACGGAGGCGGCGTCGAAATCCCCGACCAGCGCGAGGATCATTTGGTTGGGAACGTAACGCTCTTCGTAGAACGTCCGGAAGGTCGCGAGCGAGGCGTGCTCGATGACGTCTTTCAAGCCGATCGTGTCCCGCTTATACGGATGGTCACGGAACATGAGCCGCTCGATTTGATAGTAGACCTTGTAATCGGGCCGATCCTCGCCCTGGTTGTACTCCTCCATTACAACCTGCCGCTCCCGGGCGACTTTCTCCTGCGTCAATTTCAAATTCATCCACGCATCGATCGAGCGGTCGAGCGCTTCGTCAAAATTCTCCTTGGGGGCGGTGAACCCGTAGCAGGTGTAGTCGTTCGTCGTGTAGCCGCCGCTTTCCTCGCCGATCCGCTGCATTTGCTTCCGGAACTCGAGCTCGCCCTGCTTCAGGGAACCGCCGCGGAAGATGAGGTGCTCGTAGTAGTGGCTCAGGCCAGAGAGGGCAGGGGTTTCGGTGCGGCTCCCCCCGTTCACGACCACGCACGCCGCTACCAGCGGCTTCGAGTGGTTCTCGACGAGAAGGACTCGGAGCCCGTTCGGGAGCGCTTCACGGCGGATGATCTCGGACGCGGCGGCGCGCCGCGGGGCGACGGCTGCCGGCGCCAAGGCCAGGCATAAAGCCGCGATGATGATGGGACGCGTGCGCATGAACCCCCCTCTTAATGATTCGGCCCCGCGTCGCGGGGCCGGATTCGCGAGACCGCCAAGGTCTTCTCGGGCTCACGTTACGTGGTCTTCTGGAGCGCTCCGATGATTTCCTTCGACTCGGGGAATCGGCCTACCGATTTCTTGGAGAAGATGACTTTTCCGTCCGCGGAAACTTCGAACACACCTCCACCGCCGGCGATCAGCTTCGATTCAACACCCAACTGTTTCTTCAGCTCGGCCGCCAAACTGGAGGCCCTGGGGAGATAGTTTCACTCGCTACAGTACACGATCTCGATTTTCATGGGGGCCCTCCTTGGTGGGCGCGGCCGGGCTCGTGCCAGCACCGGCGCGCCACGGGTATTCTCCGCCCGCCCCGACGTGCTGTCAAGCTGCTGGGGTCCGCTTCCCGGCGATCATCCGGTCGATGGACAGGTTCCCCGCGCCGCCGATCAGGAGCGCCAGCGAAACGAGGAGGAGCGTCAGGGGATACTCGTAGCCATGTCCCCGGCCGGCCTCGCCCATCCAGTTCAGGAAAAAGCCCCACTTCCAGTGCGTGGTCACGATCGCAACCAGCATGTTGATCGCGAGCCCGAGCGCGAAGAATCGCGTCAAGAATCCCAAGAGCATGGAGAACGCGCCGAGGAACTCGGTGAAGGCGGCGACGTATCCCAGGAATGAGGGCATTCCCATGCTGGCGACGTAGCCCGCGAATCCCTGCAGGCCGGGGCCGTGATACATGCCGAGCACTTTCTGCGCCCCATGCATCCAGAAGACGAGAAAGAGCGCCAATCGAAGCGGGAGTTGCCAGTTCGTCGCGGTCGTGGAGAAAATGGATTTCATCCTCAGTCCTCCATTTCCTTGTGGGAATTGTAGAAGTCTCCGCCCCCCATCGCACCCGAAGACCCCATAGAGGTATCACAATCAGAATGAAATCGGGAACGATTCGACCGAGGCAAGCCAGCGCACGCGCCACGGGCTTTGACCCGGCTCGGGGCGGCCGACCCAGAAAGGGATCGCGATCCGGAGCGGTCCCGCCACGAACGCGATCCCCGCGTCGGCAAGGGCGCGGCCCACGAGATCTCCCCCGGCCCCCTCGATCCGCCCCAGGTCGGCGAAGACCGTGACCGGGGTCCCGGGCAACCCGACGTCCGCGCCGGCGCCCCACGCGCGCTTCCCCAGCGCCGCCCGCCCGCGATAACCCCTGAGCCCGCCTCCTCCGGCGAGGAGATAGTGCCCGGAGGCCAGAAGGGGCCCGCGGTCGTTCAGGTAGAAGCGGTCGAGCGAATCGACGCGGCTTCCTTCGCCGGCGTCGAAGAGCAGCTCGCGCGGCGGGCGATGGAACGTCGAGCCGGCAAAAAACCTCCAGGAGACATGCGCGTTTCCACGCGGCAAGAGATCCAGCTCTTGACGCGCTTCGATGGAGGCGCGCTCGTAGGTAAACTCGGGATCATCGTTCGAGCGAAACGCAGAGGATCCGCCGCGGAGGTCGAGGCTCACGCGCTCGGCGCGGCGCGGACCCTGCGTATCGAGTGTGAAGGAAGCTTTGCCGTGAAGCCCTCTTCCGGGCGACCAGTAGCGTGGATCGACAGGTGCCAGGTCGTAACGGTCCCGGTAGTCGAGCGAAAGCTGCCAGGCACGAAACGGGTGGCGCCTCGAGGGGGCCGTGGCGAGGTTGCCCACGCGGATCCCGCTCCGGAGAAGGCCCTCATCGCGAGCCCCTTCGAACGCGAGCCGCCCACGGGCGCCGAAAGCGCCGAGCCGCCGCCCGACCCGGGCGCTCCACGCGAGGGCGCCGCGCCGCGTGCCGAATACGATACGCCCGCCCGCGTCCAGGATCCCCTCGGGGAAGTCGCTCGAAGGAAGATACCGCCCCGCCGTCCAGAGGCCGAGCCGCGCGCCCTCAGCATTGCCGTGCCAGATCATCGGCCCGTAGAGAAACGTCAGCGCCTCCGAGGAGCTGAAGTCGAAGAGCGGCTTGAACCGGAGCGGCGGCAGACCGTTCCGGTTGTCGAGGCCGATCTCCGCCGTCCCGGTCCCCTCGAGCCAGGGCCGAAACCACCCCCCGAGATCGCGCCCCGAGGCGCGTTCGGCGGCTTTCACCACATCGGCCGGTCGGGGATGCCCGAGAAGGTTCGAGCGGTAGTACTCGCCGATGAACTCGCCGAACGTAGAGTCGCCGAGGTGGCCGCGCAGGGCGTACAGCATCATCGCGGGCTTCGAGTAGGCGCCGACTGCGTAGCTCGCAAAGCCGTGATAAGCGTCCGCGGGTGTGGTCATGGGCTGCTCATCCCGCGCGTAGGCGCGGGAGAGGTAGCGATTCTCGTCCAGGAAAAAACCCCGGAGGGGGCTCGCCCAGGGGATGAGCTTCCGTCGCTGGAACAGCCCCCTGGGGTATTTCCAGTCGCCGTAGCGGTCCTCCATGTACTGTGTGAAGCCTTCATCGAGCCATGGGTGGGCGCGCTCATCGCTCCCCAGCATCCCGTAAAACCAGTTGTGCGCCACCTCGTGCGCGATCGTGACATCGAGCCGCGCGGCCCAGGGCGACGGCAAATCCGGCTCGTTCATGATGAGCATCGGATACTCCATCGCGCCCCCGCCGACCTGGCTTTCGGCGCTCGTAAGGGTGGGCCAGATGTACGGGCCGACTTCGCGGCTCATGAACGCCATCGCGGAGACAGCGAACGCCTTCTGGTCGCGCCAGCGATCCTGATCCTCGCGGAATGCGAGGGCGCGGATCGCGACCCCGTTCCATGCGGTGTCGCTGCGGACGTAGTTGGGGGACGCCACCCAGGCGAAATCGTGGACGCGGTCGGCATGAAACCGGAGGGTCTTGAGTGAGGGAAGGATGCTGTCCTTGGGCGTGCTCGCCCGCGCGAGGGACCGCAGCGTGTCGACGAGCGTCGTACTGCGCCACGCGAGGATCAAATGAAGGGGACCCGGCCTTCCCTGCGCGTCCGCCTCCTCCTGCGATTCCTTCTCGGTTTCGACCCACGAATAGGTGTAATGGACCGGCGCCCCGCGGGGCACCCGGAGCGTCGCGCCTTTCTCCCGCTTCACCTCGACCGGTCTTTTTTCAATGCCTGGGGGCGGGGCGAGATCGGACTCGACCGCGAGCATAGTCCGCGGCCACCGGCTCCGGAGCGAATCGGAAAGGACCGCGCGCAAGTGCACGGTCACGCTGTCGCGGTCGGTCTCGTACTCCGCGAGCGGGATCTGATTGTCGCCTCCTTCGGCGCCCCTCAAGACCCCGGTCGCGCCGACCCAGAACCTGTCGGGAAGCGTGATCGCGACGTCGAAGACGGCGTAGTCTCCGTAGAATTCGGACAGGTAGTGGTAGGGATCCGCGTGCCACCCCAGATCGTCGTAGACCGCGACCTTGGGGTACCACTGCCCAGCGGAGTAGGAATCCCCGACGTGGCCGAACCGAGCGAAGGGCTTGGGAACCTGGACCTCGAATCGGAGCGCGAGGGTGACCGAGTCCCGAGGCATGAGGGGCCGAGGCAGGTCCACCCGCGCCACGGTCTCGTTCATCGCGACCGACGCGGGGATGCCGTCGGCCGAGACCGAATCGATCGACATCCAGCCTCGCTGGCGCGCGCTCGCGAAGCGAAGCGCGTAATCTTCGCCCCACCGCTCCCCCTCGCTACCGAAGACCGTATGCGGGCCGCGGAACGCGTTCGGATAGGCGTGGAGATAGACGGAATGAAGGAGGGAATCCGCGCCGCTCCGGTAGGTGATCGCGGCGCGCCCCGAAAGACGGTGCCGGAGGGGATCGAGGGTGACGTCGATTCGATACCGAATTCCTGGAACCGTGGTGCCGCCGGCGAGGGAAGGGGCGGTGGAACCGAGGAAAAGCAGAAGCAGAGCCGCCGAACGGCGGGTCAGACCGTGACGTCCTCGATGGTCGCGAAGGTCGCTGCCCGTACCCCCTCCCCGAGTAGCGCGTGCGGCGTCGCCGCGGCGACGCGGACCGAGATCAGATCTCCAACGCGCTCCCCTCGGTGCGGGAACACGGTCGTCTTGAAATGAGCGGATTTTCCGAACCATTCGGCCGGGTTCCGCTTGGTCGGACCCTCGACGAGCAGCTCCACGACCGATCCGATATCCGCCTGGTTCTTGAGAAGGGAAATCCCCTTCTGCTGCTCGATCAGCAGGGTGATGCGCCGCGTCTTCTCCTCTTCGTCCACCGTCTCCGGCCACTCCGCGGAGCGGGCCCCGGGGCGCGGAGAATACTTGAAGATGAACGCGCTCTCATACCCGATTCGCTCCATCGCCGCACGGGTCGCCTCGAAGTCCTCCGCGGTTTCCCCCGGAAAGCCCACGATGATGTCGGTCGAGAGCGCGACTCCGGGCACGGCGCGCCGGATGTTCCCTACCAGCGTCCCGTATTCCTCCATCGTGTAGGTGCGGCGCATCCGTTCGAGCACCGAGTCTGATCCCGACTGGAGGGGCAGATGCACGTGTGGCGAAACCTTCTCGCAGGCCGCGATCGCCTCGATCGCGCGGTCGCTCATGTCGGATGGATGGGGCGAGGTGAACCGGATGCGGGCGATGCCCTCCACGCGGTTGGCGCGCGCCAAGAGCTCGGCAAAATCCACGGCGCCGTCGCGGTAGGCGTTCACGGTCTGGCCGAGGAATACGATTTCGCGGAAACCCTCCGCCGCGGCGTGCTCGACCTGGCGTAGCACCTCGCCGACGGGGAGACTGCGCTCGCGGCCGCGCACGTAGGGAACGATGCAGAACGCGCAGAACTTGTCGCAACCGCGCATGATGCTCACCCACGCGCGCACGCCGTCGGCCCGCGCGGGCACGAGATCGCCGTAGGTCTCGACGCGGCTCAGGCGCACCGCGAGCGTGGGCTCCTCACGCGCCTCGTCGATCAGCTCGGGGAGCCGACGGTACCCGTCGGGCCCCACGACTAGATCCAGTTGCGGAACGCGCTCGATGAGCTTGGCGCGAAGGTGCTGCGCCATGCAGCCCGCGACGCCAAGCACCACGCCGGGGCGGCGCAGCTTGTGCCGCGTCAACTCGCCCAGGCGGCCGTAGATCCGCTGCTCCGCATGTTCCCGGATCGCGCAGGTATTCACGAGAATCACGTCCGCCTCATCCGCGCTCTCGACCCGGCGGTACCCTGCCCGGCCGAGCTGACCGAGCACGAGCTCCGAATCGGCCACGTTCATCTGGCAGCCGTACGTCTCGATGTAGAGTCGCCGCTCCATGGGCCGGGAATTATACCCGAGGTTCGCTCACGAGAGATTCAAGTTTCGAGCCGCGGCTGCCGATGCATCGATCGGGTGTCCATCCGCGTTCCCAGCAAGCGAGGCCCCATGGCCGAATCCAAAGGCACGGTCCTCGTCGTCGATGACGAAGAATCGATCCTACAGGTAGCCTCCGACATCTTGAATTATCTCGGATACTCCGTCGTGACCTCACCGTCGGGCCAGGAAGCCGTGGACCGCCTGCTCCAGGGAGCGCGGCCGGACCTCGTCCTCCTCGACGTGATCATGCCCGGCATGGACGGCGTCGAAACCTTCCGGAGGCTCCGCGAAATCGAGCCGAACCTCCCGATCCTGATCTCCACGGGATACGCGGAGCGGAGTGCCGTGGAGTCCCTGGCCGAGGAAAGCGTGACCGGATTCGTGAACAAGCCCTTCGCCATCGAAACACTCGCGAAGCGGCTCGAACAGATTCTAGGTTAGCCGGCCCCCAGACCGCCCCGTTCCTTCCAACTCACCCGATCGGCCGTGGACCGGATGCGCCGGCCATGGCACAATGCCCCTACTCGAAGCATGCAGTAGAGGCCATCGTGGGACGGGGACACACATGATCAAGAGCGACAAGTGGATTCGGCGCATGTGCCGCGAGCACGGAATGATCGAGCCCTTCGAGGAGAAGCAAGTGCGCGAGCGGACGATCTCCTTCGGGGTCTCTTCCTACGGCTATGACCTCCGGATCGCCGATGAATTCAAGATCTTCACGAACATCAACAGCACGATCGTCGATCCGAAGGAGTTCGATTCGAAATCGTTCGTCGATTACAAAGGGGACGTCTGCATCGTCCCACCCAATTCGTTCGCGCTCGGCAGAAGTGTCGAGTATTTCCGCATACCACGCCGCACGATGACGATCTGCGTCGGGAAATCGACCTACGCCCGGTGCGGGATCATCACCAACGTGACCCCGCTCGAGCCGGAATGGGAAGGACACGTGACGCTCGAGATCTCGAACACCACGCCCCTTCCGGCCCGCATCTACGCCAACGAGGGCATCGCGCAGGTCCTGTTCTTCGAGAGCGACGAGGACTGCTCGGTCTCGTACAAGGACAAGAAAGGCAAGTACCAATCCCAGCGGGGTGTCACGCTCCCGCGGGTCTGAGGCGCCGCGCCTTTCTACAACGCCGCGCGCGCGACCCCGAAGTAGAGGTTGGAACCCGAGACGAGGTTGATCCCGTTGACCCGCTGGTAGACGGGCAGCTGAACGACCCCGTACAAGGCGGTCTTCCCCGCCGCGTTCACCCGGATCCCCGGACTCACGTAGGCCCACGTCCCTCCCGTGTGGCCCGGCTCGGCGTCGGTATCACCGGCGTCGTCCTTCGAGCGAACGCGGAAATCTCCCGACAGCAGCAGCTCGACGGAGCGCGTCACCGGATAGCTCAGCCCGAGATTCGACTGCAGCTCCGATCCAACCCGGTAGCGCTCCGTCCCGCGCCCGTTCGCCCGCCCCATCAAGCTGAAACGGACCGGCAGGGATCCGTAGGCGCCCCCCGGCATCTTGGTCGTGGTCGTCCACTGGGCTCCCAACCCGGCGAGAGCGCCCCAGGCCCCGTTCCCCGGGCGCGCCGGCGGCTCCGGCTCCTCTCCATTGAATTCCTCGACGTGGCGGATTCCCGTGGGCGCCTTGACGCCAACCTCCACGTGATATCGGGTCGATTTCTCCTCCCCACGGGCGAAGTTTCGCGAGACCTGCGTTTCCAGATCTCCAACTCCCTGGTAGCTCCACCGCATCCGCTCGGACGGATTTCCGGGCTCATTGTGGATGTGCTCGTGATAGCGGCTGACGAAGGGAAGCGCGGCCGTGATGGTCCAATGCTCGCTGGGCTGGTACACGGCCCGCGCGGTGGTGATCCGATTCACGGTTCGGACCTCGTCCTCGTGGCTCGGCAGTGCCCCGACGGCCGCGTCGTGCGTCCCGACGCGGGGCTGGTCCTGATCGATGTACTGCTGCGAAAGATCGAATGCGAGAAGCGAGCGTTCCCGGAGCATGCCCAGGTCGATGGGACAGTGCTCCGAGCCGCAGCTTGCGAGCGCGCCCTGTGGAAGGAGCGCGAGCACAGCAAACATGGCAACGACGCGCCAACGCATGGCGTTTGTCCTCCGAGGCAATCGTATGATTCGCGCTCCGAACGGAGCGCCGTGATTCGATGGTCGTTTGGGAAGCGTTGCCGCGCTAGGCGCGCGGAGGAGGATCGGTGGGCTTCGGCGTACGGGTCGAAGGGTCGTTCAAGGGGAGCCGGGACGGAGCGCCGGGCGCGAAATCGGCAGGCAAGGCGAACGAAGGCTCGAGCATGCCCGGGTCCGGTGCGCCTGGGGTCATGCGGGGGCTCTCGTCGGCGCAGGCGCCGACGCAGAGTTGCGGTTGGCTCCTCTGGCCGCTAGCCACCGCGGATCGAGTCGAAGCTGCGGCCGCGGCGCATGCCTCCTGCGGCTGGCACGCACGGACATGCATGCAGCAGGCCCTGGCGCCGCAGCAGGTCCCTCCGGAACGGGTTGGCGCCGATCGCGCGGAGCCGCTCTTGAGAAGGTCGGGGGCATGGGCGGCCACCATGATCGTGGCCAGGAGCATCGCAAGGGTACAGCGCATCGTGCCCTCATCATATACCATTGGTACCGGATTCGAATCCATCTCGGGATTCGTCGGGGGCGCGCATGGCGGAAGGATCGATTCGAAGCGTTGTCGTGGTCGGCGCGGGAGTCATGGGGAGGGGTATCGCCCTTGCCTCGGCTCGCGCGGGTCTCAAGACGAGCGTGATCGAGCCGAGCGACGCGGCGACCCAGTCGGCGCGCGCGGACCTCGACAGGATCCTCGAGCGCTCGCGTGAGAAGGGGGAGCTGGACGAAGATGCGGCCCGCGCCACGCGGGAGCGGCTTGCGTGGGGCAGCTCCTACGACGCCGTCGGAGGGGCTGACCTCCTGATCGAGGCCGTACCCGAGTCGTTGGCGATCAAGGCGGAGGTGTACAAGAGCGTCGCGCCGCGCCTCAAGCCCGAGAGCGTCATCGCAACGAACACCTCCTCGCTCAGCATCACGGAGCTTGCGGCGACATCGGACCGCCCGGCCCGATTCGTCGGCATGCACTTTTTCAACCCTGTCCATCGAATGCGGCTCGTCGAGCTGGTGCGGGGCCTGGAGACGAGCGCGGAGACGCTCGCCCTCGCCGAGGGGGCCGCGCGGGCGATGGGCAAGGAAACGGTGGTCGTGCGCGAGTCTCCTGGATTCGTGACGAGCCGGATCAACGTCCTGATCGGGAACGAAGCCTTCGCGATGCTCGAGTCGGGGGTCGCTTCGGCCCGCGACATCGACAAGGCCCTGAAGCTCGGGCTCAACCACCCCATGGGACCCTTCGAGCTGGTCGACCTGGTCGGCCTGGACACGCGCCTCAGCATCCTGGAGTATCTGCATCGAACGCTGGGCGACCGGTTCCGGCCTTCCCCGCTCCTCATCCAGTATGTGAAAGCGGGCCGCCTCGGCCGCAAGGTCGGACGCGGCGTCTACGATTACCCGAGCTAGAGGATGGCGCGCATGAACCCGACCGAAACCCTGCCCAAACCCGCCCTCGCTTCCGGCGGCCGCATGCTGATCGGCGGCGACTGGCGCGAAGCGCAGTCGGGCAAGCGCTTCCGCACGCTGAACCCGGCCACCGGGGACACGCTCCTCGAAGTCGCGGAAGGGGACGCGCCCGATGTGGATCTCGCGGTTCAAGCCGCGCGGCGGGCGCTCGACGGGCCATGGGGAAAAATGTCCGCCTCGGAGCGGGGGCGGCTCCTCTGGAAGCTGGGCGATCTTGTGAACGAGAAAGCCGCCGAAGTAGCCCAGCTCGAGACGCTCGATACCGGGAAGGCGATCTGGGAGTCCTCGAAAATCGACGTGCCGCTCAGCGCGGACACGTTCCACTACTACGCTGGCGCCGCGACCAAGCTCGAAGGGCGGACGATCCCGGTCAGCGGGCCTTACCTGAACTACACCCTCCTCGAGCCGCTGGGCGTCGTGGGGCTCATCGTTCCGTGGAATTTCCCGCTGCTCCTCGCGGCGCGCAAGGTGGCTCCCGCGCTCGCCGCGGGAAACGCCGCAATCTTAAAACCGGCCGAGGAGACGCCTCTTTCCGCGCTCCGGCTGGGCGAGCTTGCGTTGGAAGCGGGAATCCCGCCCGGCGTGCTCAACGTCGTGCCGGGGCTCGGGCCGACGGCGGGGGCCGCGCTCGTCGCGCACCCGGGCGTCCAGGGGATCGCCTTCACGGGCGAGACGACAACGGGCCAGCTCATCATGCAGAACGCCGCGCGCACTCTGAAGAAGATCTCGCTCGAGCTGGGTGGGAAATCCCCCAACATCGTGTTCGCGGACGCGGATCTCGAGTCGGCGGCCCGCGGATCGATCTTCGCCATCTTCTACAACAAGGGCGAGGTTTGCACGGCGGGGTCGCGGCTCTTCGTGGAGAAAGGGATCCATGACGCGATGCTCGAAAAGGTGATCGACCGCGCGCAGAAGTTTCCCCAGGGAGATCCGTTCGATCCCAAGACCCGGCTCGGCGCCCAGACCTCGGAGGCCCAGATCGAGAAGATCGCCCGGTACGTCGACATCGGCAAGAAGGAGGGCGCGAAGCTTGTCCTGGGGGGCGAGCCGGCGCGCGTCGGAAACGGCCGCGGATACTTCTGGAAACCGACCATCTTCGACAACGTCACGAACAGCATGACGATCGCGCGCGAGGAGATCTTCGGACCCGTGCTCTCCGTGATCGCCTTCGATGATTTCGACCGGGCGCTCGAGGAGGCGAACGATTCCTTCTACGGCCTGAGCGCCGCCGTCTGGACGCGCGATATCAAGAAGGCGCACCACGCCGCCCGGCTGCTCCAAACGGGAACCGTGTGGATCAATACCTACAACCTCTACGACGCGGCCTCTCCGTACGGCGGCACCAAGGGATCCGGGTTCGGCCGCGAGTCCGGCATGCAGGGGCTCGACTTCTACACCCAGACCAAGAGCGTCTGGGTGGACCTGGGCTGACCCGATGGTCGACGTGCTCGTCGAGCGGCGCGAGGCGTTCGAGAACACCGGCCGTGACTCCGGCGTGCGGGCGATCGTGGTCACCGGAGCACTGGCCGAAATCAAGCGCTCGGTCAGGGCCTCGCTCGGCTATACTCTCGAGCAGGCGCTCGAACGGGAGATTGAAGCCCAAGAGCGCTGCTGGAGCTCGAAGGACGCTCGTGAGGGCTTCGCCGCATTTCTCGCGAAACGCGAGCCGCGCTACGAAGGCCGCTGAGGCGGCGTAGACCGCGGAGGCCACGAGGAGCTTGAATCCCATCCCGAAGAAGGAGGGTCCACCCGTGACACCCGAGACGCAGACTCTTCCGGCCGCGGGGACGCGGGTTCTCTACCGCGTCGAAAACGGCATCGCGATTTTCGAGCTGAACGACCCGCCCGCGAACACGTACACCTACGAGATGATGCGCGACCTGGACGACGCGATCTTGAAGGCGCGCTTCGATCCCGGCGTCCACGTGATCCTGATCCGCGGCGCGGGCGACAAGTTCTTCTGCGCGGGCGCGAACATCAAAATGCTTCAGACCGCGGATCCAACGTTCAAGTATTTCTTCTGCCTCCACGCCAACGAAACGCTGAACCGCCTCGAGCAAACGCCGAAGCTCGTCATCGCCGCCATCAACGGGCATTGCGTGGGGGGCGGTCTCGAGATCGCCATGGCGGCCGATATCCGAATCGCGAAGCGGAACGCCGGAAAGATCGGCCTTCCCGAGGTGACGCTGGGGGTGCTTCCCGGCACCGGCGGAACGCAGCGGATGGGGCGCCTGGTCGGCAAATCGCGGGCGATCGAGCTGATGGCGACCGGATCCACGTTCTCCTTCGAGGACGGGGAGCGCTACGGGCTCGTGAACCACGTGTACGAGGCGGAAGACTTCGATGCGAAGGTCATGGAATACGCGCGCCAGTTCGTCCCGCCCGGCAAAGCCGCGAGGGCCGTCGGCCGGATCAAGCGCTCCGTGCAGTCGGGGCTCGAGGTGGCGTTCAGCGAAGCGCTCGCGATCGAGCGCGAGCTTCAGCAGCAGCTCTTCACGAGCGAGGACGCGCGCGAGGGGCTGAACGCCTACGTGGAGAAGCGCCCGCCCAAGTTCAGCGGCAAGTAGCCGGGCCGCGCGCGGTCACGCGTCCCGGATGGTGAATGCGTAGCCTTGCGCCGCGCGAGCGGATGGTCCTCCGTGCGGCGCGCGAGATCCAGGAGGGGGAGACCGTGTTCGTGGGAACGCGGCTCCCCCTTCTTGCGTACCTGGTCGCGAAAGACACCCACGCCCCCCATGCCGTCGCGCTCTATGAAAACGGCCTCATCCGGGAGGAAGCCGCCCGCGAGCTCCTGTTCACGATGGGCGATCCGCCGAACATCCTGAACGCGACTTCGGCCTCCACAACGCTCGACGTCATGGGCATGATGCAGGCGGGGCGCGTCGATCTGGGGCTGCTCGGCGGGGCGGAGGTGGATCGATTCGGCAACGTCAATTCAACGGAAGTCGAGGACCCATCAGGGCACTTGACTCGCCTCCCGGGGAGCGGCGGCGCCGCGGACATCGCCTCGCTCGCTCGCCGGACGGTGATTCTCATCCCGCACGAGAAACGCAGATTGGTGGAGCGGGTGCGTTTTCGCACCAGCCCCGGATATGGGGACGGACCGGGCTTCCGCGAGGGAGCCGGCCTGCCGCCCGGCGGTCCCACAGCGATCGTCACGACGCACGCGGTATTCCGCTTCGATCGCGCCATCGCCGAGGCGTACCTGTACGAGATCTTTCCGGGCGTCACGGTGGATCACGTCCTCGTGGACATGAGCTGGTCGCCGCGGATCGCTCAGCCGCTCGGCATGACGCGTCCATTCTCCGAGGGGGAAATCGGATCGCTCCGTCGAATCGACCCGGATGGCTTCTGGACCGGCGGGCGCGGTTGACATGTTACCTCCGGGGCCCCGCTCCATCGTTGACGATTGCGCCTCGCCCGCGCCGGTGCTAGAGTCCGTCGCCTCTCCATCGCCACCACAGGGGGAAATCATGAAACGAATCTTCGCGTTAACTCTGCTCGGCCTGGTCGTGGCGGGTGGGGCGGCCCAGGCTGGACCCGTCGGCGTCAGCATCGGCGTCTTCGGCGGCCTGACCATCCCCGTCTTACAGGATGTATCGACCAGCTCGTTCAGCCCCGGAGACGCGTTCGGCGCAACCGGCTCCCAGTTCGGGATCCGCGTGCCGGTGCGCGCCATCCCCGTGATCACCTTCGAGCCTTATTACGCGAAGTCCTCGTATAAGGATCGCGACGAGACGATCGGCGGGATCACCTATACGCGCGAGGGGTTCGACGGAAAGTCGTTCGGGCTGAACGCGATTCTCGGCAGGCCGGACGGGAGCGGATTCCACTTCTTCCCCTACATCGGACTCGGCAAGACCAAGCTAGAGCGCACCGGGGAGGAAATCAACAAGACCGGCTACAACTTCGGCCTCGGGCTCGGGCTTTCGCCGGCGGCCAAGATTTCCGTCCAGGCTCGTGGGGAGTTCGCGATGGTGGCAACCGGCGATACGTCGCGTAAATTCACGAACGCGACCCTCGGCTTGACCTACAGCCTCAAACCCTGAAAGGGCACCCATGAGACGCTATGGATGGATGATCCTGGCCCTCGGGCTGGGGCTGACGACCGGGGGATGCATTCTCACCTCGGGTCAGATTCAGGTTACCTTCGATCTACCCAACTTCACCGCGAGCAGCACGACCGGAATCGATGGAACCACGATCGATCTCAATTCCGAGAAGGAGTACAAGGACAACAAGGATAAGCTCAAGGATCTCTCCGACCTCGCGGTCTTGGGAAAGTTCACCAACAACTCCGCGAGCGCGGTGAACGTCGATGTCTGGATGACCACGACCCCTTCGAACCACGCGACCGAAGCGGCGCTCATGGCCGATCCCACCCGGATCAAGGTATGGGGGCCGTTCCAGGTCGCGCCCTCGGCGACCAAAGTGATCGACTGGAATCAATCGGCGTTGCTCTTCTCGACGGCAGGCAAAGCCGCGCTCCTGGGCGAGGCGAAGGGAGACGGGCAATTCACCTTGTACGTGGTCGGGCCCGCGGGGGCGTCCTATGATTTCAGCGTGGCCAATGGGGCCCTGGTGCTGGTGATCGACGTGGGCATCTAATCGGCTTCGAAGCTGGGTTCGGCGCCGGGTCCCGACGGACCCGGCGCTTTTTTTGTTGGCCCGCCGGGTTTAGACTCCCGGCATCCCCTTCCGTCAGCCAGGCCCACGTCGGAGGAAGCTTGCGCCCGCGCGTTCGATCCTACCGAGCCTTGGTTCCCCTGCTCGGCGTGCTCCTCGCCCCGCAAGCGCTCGCCGTGCCGTTCGTGACCCAAACCGTCGACTCGCTCGGGATCCGTGGCAACCACAACTCCCTGGCGCTCGATTCGCGCCAGGATGCGCATATCGCCTACGCCGGCGCGGGCCGCCTCTTGTACGCGTCTCAGCACGACACCACGTGGGCGGTCGAAACAGCCGACTCCTCCGGCAACCTGGGCTACTACACGTCGCTCGCTCTCGACGGAGCCGACGTCCCCCATATCAGCTACTTCGATCTCGACCATGAGGACCTGCGCTATGCCACGAAGGTGTCCGGATCCTGGATCACCCAGGTCGTCGATTCGGCCGGAAGCGTGGGGCATTACAGCTCGATCGCGCTGGATTCCGGCGGGAATCCAAGGATCACGTACTACGACAAGACGCACGGGGACTTGAAATACGCGGCGATGGCGGGCGGCGTGTGGACCATCGAGACGGTGGATTCAGTCGGCGACGTGGGGTTTTACACCTCGCTGGCGCTCGACGCCCTCGGCGACCCGAGCGTCAGCTACTCGGACATCGGGAGCGGAGGGCTCAAGTACGCGCACAAGGCGGAGGGTACGTGGACCATCCAGACCGTGGACCCAGGCGCCACGATCGGGGCGTACTCCTCCCTCGCGCTCGAATCGTCCGGCCGGGCCCATATCAGCTACGCCGACCTCGGGAGCCAAAACCTCAAATACGCCACGGAAAATGGCGCTGGATGGTTCATCGACACGGTGGATGGGAGCGGTTCGGTAGGCTATTACACCTCGATTCAGCTCGCCGGGGGAACGAGCCCGCGAATCAGCTACATCGATCTCGCACACAAGACGCTTCTCTACGCGGCGCGCGCGGGGTTCGGCTGGAATATCGAGACGGTGGACCAGGTGACGCAGGCCTCCTTCTACACATCCCTCAAGCTCGACCGCGAGGACAACCCGAAGATCAGCTACTACGACAACGAGAAAGGCGACCTCAAGTTCGCCGATTCGGCGGTTCGCCTCCTCGCACCCAAAGGGGGCGAGCGCTGGCCCTCCGGGAGCACCCAGCGGGTGGTCTGGACCGGGATCGGACCGGTCGAAGTTCAGCTCTCTCAGGACGGCGGCGTGAGCTACACCCCGGCCCTGCCTTCCCCCGTGGCGGAGCACGAGGTCTCTGTCCCGGTGCCATCGTGGACGACGACCCAGGGCCGGGTGAGGATTGTCAGGAGCTCGCCCCGGTCCTCGTCGGCAAGCCCGGGATTCCTCACGATCGCACCCGGCATCACCTCGCCTTGGTGGGTGAAGACCGTCGACGCTTTGGGTTCCACGGGATTCAATCCCTCGCTCCGCCTGACCGCGGCGGGAACCCCGCGAATCGCATACTGGGATCAGTCGGCACGCGCGGTCCGGTTCGCATCGCGCGTCGCCGGGGTCTGGAATCTCGAAACCGTGGACGTCACCGGCGGATCGATCACGGCCACGCCTCTCGCGATCAACGCCTTCGGGGTTCCCTCGATCGCGTACTTCGACAACGCAGTGCGGCAGCTCAGATATGCGGTCCGGTTGGAAGGCGCGTGGTCGAGCGAGGGCGTGCGAACGCTGACCGCCGTGGGCGAACATTGCTCGCTGGCGCTCGACTCGTATGCAAGGCCGCGGATCGCCTATTACGAAAGCTCGCCGGCCCGGCTTGTCCTCGCCGCGCAATTCGGCGATTCATGGGCCACGGAGGACGTCGACGCCGGAACCGATGTCGGCCTCATGAACTCGCTCGCGCTCGACAGTATCGGATATCCGTACATCAGCTACTACGACGCCGCCCATCAGGACCTGAAATTCGCCTCCAAGACGAGCGGGACGTGGGTGATCGAGACGGTCGATGCGGCCGGGAACGTCGGAGCCTATTCCTCGCTCGTGCTGGACGCCGACCGAAATCCGCACGTGAGCTACATCGACGTCGCGAACGGATATTTGAAATACGCCACCAAAGCGGGGGGCCCGTGGACGATCGAGACGGTGGACTTCGGAGGGCACGTCGATGGATCCACGTCCATTGCTCTCGACGGCAGCGGCCAGCCGCAGATCGCCTACTATGACGCCGCCGCCGCGCGGCTCCGCTATGCGTCCCGGTCCGCGGGGGCCTGGATCACGGAGACCATCGACCCGACCGCGGGCGGAGGGAGGCTGAGCTCCCTCGTCTTGGACGCGGACGGAAGTCCACGGATCGCCTTCCTGCACGTTCTCTCAAGCGATCTGCGCTACGCCTCGGGCGCGATCGAGCTTTCCACTCCGGCGACCGCGGTGGTATGGCCCGTGGGAGCGAATCGGGTCGTGCGCTGGGATGGAACCGGACTCGCGGACCTCTCGATCTCGACCGACGGTGGGGCCTCCTTCCAGACGATCGCGCCCGGGATCAGCGGAGGCGCCTATACGCTGCTCGTGCCACGGTCTCCGTCGACGCAATGCCGCATCCGGGTCCAACGCTCGCTCCCATACTCCGCTTCGTTCTCCGAATCCTTGTTTCAGATCAGGGCGGGCGTGGATCTCGTGACCTTCCGCGCGGACCCCGTGCCGTTCGAGGCGGGCGCGCTCGTCACGTGGAGAACCAACCCGGATATCATCGATCTCGCGGGGTACCGGCTCGAGAAGTCGGTGGGCCCGGGCGGCTTCGCCTCGGTCCTCGCGCTCACGCGCGAGCTCTCCTACCGCGATCCCGGGGCCGGTCCGTCCACCCGGTACCGGCTGACCGCGGTGAACGGCCTGGGGGATGACCTACTCCTGGGAGAAGCCGACTTCCTGCCCCAAAAACCGCTCGCTGTGGGACCGCTGCCGTACCGCGGCGGGAATCTGACGATTTCCTTCGCGTCCTCCGGCGGGCCCGGGGGCACATCCGCGCCAGCCGTAGTGGCCTTGTACGACGTCCGCGGCCGCTTGGTGCGCACGATCGTGCGCGGCGGGTACCCGTCCGGCTTCCAAAGCGCCGGGTGGAACGGCAAGGACGACGGCGGTCGTCGCGTCGCCTCCGGGATCTATTTCTTGAAATCGGCGAGCGGCGGGCACGAGGAAACGATCAAGATTTCGGTGCTTCGATGAGCGCGGTTGCCGGCGATCGCTGACCCCGGTCGCACGCTCGCGCCCGGAGATCCGTCCGGAGCCTCCCGGCCGCAGTAGGCTCGGATTCTATCGTGTGCTACGGTAGGAGCATGGCCGAGCGCGAAGTCGTCAGCTACATCTTGGAAGACCGTGTGGGCCGCGTCACGCTCGACCGCCCGCCGCTTCACATCCTGGATCTCGCAACGATCCGTGAATACTCGGCCGCTCTGAGCCGCGTCGAGCGCGACCGTGCCGTGGTGTGCATCCTCGGCGCCGGGGGGGACAAGGCCTTTTCCGCGGGGGTGGATATCGCGGACCATACGCGGGAGAAGGCCCCCGCGATGCTCGAGCAGTTCCATGGCCTGATCCGAAAAGTAAGGCGTCTCGAATGCGTCACGATCGCGGCCGTTCGAGGGATGGCATTGGGCGGCGGTTTCGAGCTGGCGCTCGCATGCGACATGATCGTCGCGGAAGAGGGAGCGACCTTCGGTGTCCCGGAGATCTGGCTCGGATGTTTTCCCCCGGTCGCGGCCGCGGTCCTCCCGAGGCACATCGCGCCTCAGAAGGCCTACGAGCTGGTCCTGAGCGGCGAGCCGATCACGGCGGCGGAGGCGACCCAGATGGGGCTCGTCAATGCGCTCGCGGCCCGCGGAAAGCTCGAGGAGACGCTCGATCGGTTCGTGGCGCGATTCACGGAGAAAAGCGGCGCCGCCCTGCGTGTTGCCAAGCGCGCCCTTCGGGTCTCGGAAGACGCCGCTTTCGGGGCGGCGCTCGAAGCGATCGAGCGGTTGTACCTGGACGAGCTCATGCGCACGCACGACGCGGAGGAGGGCATCCGGGCATTCCTGGAGCGACGCCAGCCGAAATGGGAAGACGGGTGAGCCGCCGCGGCCACGCGGCAGGCGGCCACTAGGCCTCCCAGCGCACCCCCAGCGACCGCATCATCCCGCGCGCTTTGACCAGCGTTTCCTCGTATTCCCCCTCCGGCGTCGAGTCGGCGACGATGCCGCCCCCCGCGTGAAACGACGCCGTCCCCGCTTCGACCACGATCGTCCGGATCGCGATACTGAAGTCGCAGGCGCCGCCTACGTCCCAATAGCCGATCGCGCCGGTGTAGAGCCCCCGCCGCGTCGGCTCGAGGATGTCGATGATTTCGACCGCGCGTATCTTGGGAGCGCCCGTGATCGACCCGCCCGGGAACATGGCGCGGATCACGTCGACCGGGCCCGCGTCTTCGCGCAACGTGCCCTCCACCCTCGAGACCAGGTGATGCACGTCGGCATAGCTCGCGACCTCGCAGAGGGAGGAAACCTGGACGCTCCCGATTTCGCAGATCCTGCCCAGGTCGTTCCGCTCGAGATCCACGATCATCACATTTTCGGCGCGGTCCTTGGCGCTTGCCTGGAGCGCCGAGGCAAGCGCGGCATCCTCACGAGGCGTCGAGCCGCGCGGCCGGGTCCCCTTGATCGGCCAGGTCTCGATCCGGTTCCCCTCGATCCGGAAAAACCGTTCGGGAGAGGAAGAGGCGATCGCCGCGCCCGGCATCGTGAGAAACGCGGAGAATGGGGCGGGCGATTCCTCGCGCAGCGAGCGGAAGAGAAGGGCCGGGTCCGGCGCCGACGTGAGCTGGAAGCGCTGCGCGAGGTTTACCTGGTAGACATCCCCCGCCGCGATATGCTCGAGCGCCCGCTCGACGACTCGGCAGTAGCCGTCTCGCGTGAAGTTGGACTCCACCCGGACCGGGACCGCGGCGCCGACCGGCGGCGCCTGCGCCGCGCGGGCGGGGGGCGCGGCTCCGCCGGCCGCGGAAGATGCTCCGACGATCCGCTCCCATTGACGCGTCAACCGCGCCTCCGCGCACGCTTCACGCGAGCGCGGGTCGGGCTCGGAGAGCCCGGTGGAGACGACCCAGCCGCGCCCGCTGCCTCGGTCCCACGCCCACGCGACATCGTAGAATCCGAGCGAAAGATCCGGAAGCGAGGACTCGCGACGCGCCTTACCGGGATACCGCTCGAGCTCGTCTTTCAAATCATAGGAGAGATATCCGGCGAGACCGGATACGAACGGCAGGTTGTTCGCGCCCCCCGGGCCCGCCGACATCGACGGGGCCTCGCCGTCATGAACGGACCGCGCGGGCCACATCCGAGCCAGCGCCTCCATCCCCCTCCCCGGTTGAGCGACCGCTCCGCCGCCGGCCAGCTTCCATAGCGTGCCGCCGCGCAACTCGAGGCGCCAGGCCGGCTCGAACGCGAGGATCGTCCAGCGCGCGCCCTCATCCACCGTTCCGAGCGACTCGAAGAGCACCGTGTAGGGCTCTCGCTCGACCGCGGTGAGCGCCTGAAGGGGCGTCAGATCGCGGGGAAGCATGCGAACGACGGGGTGGACCTGAGACCCGGTCCGCTCGGCCGCGTTAGTAGCCATAATCCACCGGTTCCGGGAAGTGGTGGTCGAGAGGAATGAGCGCCGCGACGCGCTCGTTTCCGAGACGCGCCAGGTACCCGCCGAGGCTTTCCACCCCTTCGACCCAATCCGCCCGCCAGCGCCCGTATCCCTCCGCACTCTTGGTCGCGCGGTGGTACTCCGAATAGGCCTCGTGATCCCGCCGGTAATAGCCCTGCACGGGAGAAGGGTGCGCGCCCCAGCGCGCTTCGCATACCGCGGAAACCGTGAGGCCCGGAATCACCACCCGATTCGGATCGCGCCGGATTTGCTCCGGCGTAACGATCTCCTCGGCGGTCAGGATCACCGCCCGGGCCGCCCGAACCGCGTCGGGCGTGATCCCGAGGCTCCCCCACATGATCCCGTTTCCGTGCGCATCCGCGCGTTGCACGTGCACGATTGCCGTGTCGGGAACGAGCGGCCGTACGGCGAGGACCGGCTCGCCTCCGAGCGGGCTCGCGACCGGCTGGAGATAGGGATTCCGCGCGATCAGGTCCGTCCCCAGCGCCGAGCGCGTCGGGAGGAACGGCGCCCCGATCGCGGCCGCGTGGAGGGCAAGCGCCAGGGTGAAATTCGAGAACTCGACCACTTCGAGCGGCCGCGGCTCGCCGTGTTCCACCGCCCGCCGGAAGCAGTACGCCGAGCCCATCATCACGTTTCCCACCCAGGCGGCCACCACGCGCCGCGCGAGCCCCGCGCCGATGAGTTGGTCGAAGCAGATGTCCGAAACGGGGCCGATCAGGGAAAGGTCCCCGATCTTGCGGCGGATGATCTCGTGGGTGGCCGCGAACGGAATCATTTGCTCGAGGCACGTGCCGAGCACGATCGAGGCGCCGGGCCGGACGAAGCGCTCGATCGCGTCGCCGAGCGGCAGCAGCTTCTCCCGACCGCGATGGTGCGGTAGCGCGTCCGGCCGCTCGGCCGCACGCCTCGGGGCCAGGTCGTCCATCCGGATGTCATGCGTCTTCGCCATCCCTAGGAGCCTGCCGTCGGCTTTTCCCTGACGAGCGCCGCTTCGCGCCAGCAGGAATGCTCTAAATTCACCGATCATCGATCGATCCTCCGAGGTGGAAACGATCTCCCCGTCCGCGTATCCTGCGCTCGCGCCCTGCGTCATCGAATGATCACCCGGGCCGCATGAAATCTACCAGACATGCTCCGATGGCTCGACAGCGTCTTTCCCCGCCGCGCCCTCTTCCAAAGGGACCGCCGTCTCCTGCACCTATTCCTCGGCCGCGTTCTTGCGTCGACCGGGTTCGCGATCGTCATCCCGTTCCTGAGCCTTTACCTGCACGGCGAGCGGCACGTCCCGATGAGCGCCGTCGGCGCGATCTTCTTTTTTGCGGCGCTCGCGGGCGCCCTGGGGCAGGTCGTCGGAGGGGAACTGACAGACAGGCTGGGGCGGAAGGTGGTGATCGTCGGAACCCAGATCGTCCGCGCCGGCGCCTTCGTCGCGCTCGGCGCCGCGGTGCTCGTGCACGCGCCGATCATCTGGTTCGGTCTGCTCACCGCGGTGAGCGCCCTGGCCGGCCGCGCCTTCGAGCCCCCTTCCGGCGCGATGGTCGCGGACATCGCGGCGGGAAGCGCGCGCAGCGAGTACTACGCGATTCTTCGCATCGGGGGAAACCTCGGCTGGGCGCTCGGCCCCGCGATCGGCGGCTTTCTCGCCGCGCTCTCCTACCCGACGCTCTTCATGATCGCTGCGTTGGTGCTCCTCGCGTCGGGGGTATTCATGGCGGTCAAAGTCGAGGAGACATCCCCGCACCGCCTCACGCACTCGCTCGAGGCGCAGGAGGCGGCGACCATCCTTCCCTCTTCGCCCGGAACGGCTCCGCTCGCCCGGTTCGGCCTCGAGCAGCTGGGACATGCGCTCCGGGACGCGACCTTCGTGCGGTACTGCGTCGTCTCGCTCCTCCTCTTCACCGTGATGTCCCAGCTCATCTCGACCCTGTCGGTCTATTCGGTGCAATGGGCGGGGATCTCGAAGGTGGAGCTGGGCGCTCTCTACACCTTGAACGGCCTCATGGTTGTGTTCTTGCAATTTCCGATCGTGCGCGTTCTCACCCCGTATCGGATGACCACCGCGCTCGTCGCCGGGAGTATTCTTTACGCGCTGGGCTACGCGATGATGGGGCTCGGCCGAGGGCTGCCTCTTCTGAGCATCGCCATGTTCGTCGTAACGACCGGTGAAATCGTCACGACCCCGGCTTCGATGAACCTGGTTGCCAATTTCTCGACCGTCTCCCTCCGAGGGCGGTACATGGGTGTGTACGGCTTGTTCAATTCCTTCGGGTGGTCGATCGGTCCCCTGATCGGCGGTGTTCTGCTCGACTTGGCTTCCGGACGATCGATGCTGCTCTGGACGCCGATCGGGTGCCTGGCTCTCGTCGCGGCGGCGGGGTATTGGGATTTGAGGCGGAGGATCGATCGCGCGATGGACTTGAATTACGAGTACTCGGCGGGAGAAACCGCCACGGCGTGAACCCCGACCACGAGGAGGAGCGCAAGATGAGCGCGACGCAGACGGACCGGCATCGATTCCTATGCCGCCTGGTGTGGGCCGGCGCCGCCCAGGGACCCACCACGAGCTACGAAGGCTATTCCCGTGAATATCGAATCGACATCCCAGGGAAGCCTTCGCTTCGCGGCTCGGCAGCCGCGGCCTTTCGCGGGGACGCGACGCTCCACGACCCAGAGGACCTCCTCGTGGCCGCCCTTTCGGCGTGCCATTGCCTGAGCTACCTGGCTCTCTGCGCTCGGGCGGGCGTCCACGTCGTCTCCTACGAGGACGAGACCGAGGGCACGATGGACAAGGTGGACGGCGTCGTGCGCTTCACCGAGGTGACGCTCCATCCGAAGGTGACGCTCGCGCCCGGGTCGGACCCCGAAAAGGCCCGTGCGCTCCACGAGCGGGCGCACGCGATCTGTTTCATCGCGAACTCGGTCAACTTTCCCGTTAGGAACAAGCCCACGATCACCGCGGCGGCGCCGGTTTGACGCGCCGGAGGATGTAGAAGTTTTTCACCGAAGACCGGTTGACGTAGCGTTCTGAGGCGAGCGCACGGTCGACGATCCGTTGCGGCTCCCCCGGCGGGAGCGGCCACGCGGTCCCGTCGGTGCGCAAGACGGCATAGTCGGAGGTCAGCTCCGCGCCGTTTCGAATCAGGGACTTTTCGCGGTCGTATCCCAGAACCGGGTAAAAACAGGCCATCGCCTGGACCGACGCCGTATCTGGAATCATCCGGAGCTCAAGAAGGAAGCGCGGCCGCTCGCGTGGTATCTCGGGGTAGCTCAGGTGCGCGACGTTCAACACGACGGCGACGCATGCGGCCCCAACCGCGAAGCGCGGGGCGACGAGCCGGCGAAAGGCGGGCGAGGCCAGTCCGAACGCGCCAGCGACGGCGGAGAACGCGAGGAGCGGGATCCCGTAGTAGAGACCGAGCGCCGCCTGCTGCGCGGAACCGCTCGTCGCCGGTACGACCCACGGGATCAGGAAAAGGAGCCACCCGGCGCCGGTGAAGAATGGAGCGAAGAGAAGGCTCGTGAAAAACTTAAGATAGGGCCACGCCAGAAGCCTCTGCGTGAGCTGAATCGGGTGGGTTGCGAACCCCCAGGCGATGGGGCCCCACCCGTGGCCCCATTCGTTCCAGCGCGAGAGAAACGAGTACCCGGGCTCGCCCCCGAACGCCGGCATCGCGACCCGGAGCGCGAAGGCCGTCCACGCCAGCCCCGCCGCCGCCGTCGAGATGCCCACCACCCGCCGTTTGCCCGCGATCGCCGCAAAGAGCCCAAAGCCCGCGACGTAAAGCCCCGCATCCTCTTTGACCGCGAGCGCTAGCGCCGCCGCGACGACATATCTCCCCATGGCCCCTCGCTGGTAGCTCAGGACCATCGAGAACACGAAGAGGGGCAGAAGGCACTCCATGTGGAACACGTACAGAAGCGTTGCGATTTGGACCGGGTGGTTGAAATAGACGAGGCACGCAAGGTTCGAGGTCGCCGGGGCGACACCCGCCCGGGCCAGAATCGACCGCAGGAGGACGCCGCTCCCCCAGAGCGCGACCGGCTGGAGCACGACGAGGAGGTAGGGGGATCGAACCGCCGCGTGGACCGGAACGAGCAAGGCCAGAATCGGAGAGAAATGCTCGCTCAGGAAGCTCCGCCCCAGGACCGGCGAGTAGAGGAGCGGCTTGTGCGCGTGCGGGACGAGGGCTTCGTCGATCATCGAGAAATCGTGCGAATAGGTATGGAACGACAGGTGCTGGGTCCATGCCGCGAGCACGTAGAGGGCGAGCATCGTCGCCGACAACCACGGAAAGAAGCGCGGGTGCTCGAGGAGCGCCCGGAGCCGGGCGGCCCACGCCTGGACGAACGCCGCGCGATCCCGTCGAAGGAGCGCGAACAGGGCGAGGGCACCGAAGAGAGCCCATGTCGGCTCCCGGAAGCGCTTGAGGTGGAACGAGCCGACGTGGGTCACGTTGAGCGCCACGAGGGGAAGAACGGCCGCGCAGACGAGAGCCAGCACGAGGGCTCCCCGGCGGAGGGCGCTCAACATGATGGTATGATGCAAACCATGCCGTGGACTCGAAGTAAGCGACCGGACGGCGCCGACGAATGAGCCCGCACAGCCTAGCGGAGCAGCGGGGCACCGTAAATCGGCCGATTCAGATCTACGTCCTCGTGGCGCTCTGGGCGGTCAAAGGTTTTGAGGAGGTGTTCCGGGGCGTGATCGGCGGCGTCTTCTACATCGTCCAGCAAACGTCCCAGGGAAAACTCGACGGCTATATGCTCCACCTCGCGATCCAGAGCGCGCTCTTCGCGGCGGTGATGGCGGCGGGAAGCTTCTACGTCATGACCGCGCTCTGGCTCGGGCGCGGCGCCGCCCGGGGATGGGGAATCGCGTTCGCGCTCGTGAACGAGCTTTCCGTGTTGGCCTACCTCATCACAAGGCCCCCGGAGTTTGGAGGCGACATCCCGATTATCCGAACCGTGATCATCGCCTCGATCGTGAATTTGGGAATCGTGGGGGTCCTGCTCTTCGACGGGAACCTGGCGCGATTTCTGGGCAGCGCGCGGCTGGTCGGCGGGTGGTCTCCTCGGCGGTAGGGCCGGACCGCGTGCCGGCGGGGCCGGGCTCCGACGCTAGCCCAGCGTATAGCCCCCGTCCACGATGATCACCTGCCCCGTCACCCACGAAGCGCGGGCGGTGCAAAGAAACGCGGCCACGTTCGCGACTTCCTCCGGCGTTCCCACGCGTCCCGAAGGCGTGCGCCGGGTCGACTCCCGAATGATCTCGTCGTACGAGGGAAAGATTTTCAGGGAATCGGTGTCGATGAATCCTCCCGAAACCGCGTTCACGTTGATATTCCGCGACCCCAGCTCGTACGCGAGATAACGCACCAGGGTCTCGATCGCGGCTTTCGATACCCCGATCGCCGCGTATCCGGGGATGTAGCGGTGCGAGCCGAGAGAGGTAAGCGCCACGATCCGGCCGCCATCGGGCATCATCTTCACGGCTTCCTGGGCGCAGAAGAGCAGCGCCTTCGCGTTCGTGCTCATCGCGACATCCCACATCTTGTCGTTCACGTCGAGCACGTTTCCGAAATGCCCGAGCGCCGCATTCGAGACCAGGATGTCCACCTTGCCGAAGCCGCTCTTCAGCTCCGCGAACATCTTGGGGATCTGTTCTTCGTTCCCGACGTTCGCGCGCACGGCGAGCGCCCGGACCCCCCGCTTCTCGATCTCCTCGGCCGTCGCCTTCGCCGATTCCCGGCTGCGGAAGAAGTTGATCGCGACGTCGGCGCCCATATCGGCGAGGGCAAGGGCAATGGCGCGACCGATCCCGCGCGTGCCCCCGGTGACGAGCGCGGACTTCCCCTCCAGCTCACCCATGCCACCTCCGTGTAAGTCTTTGAATGGGCGGCAATTCTCGGGAGGCCGCGCGGGATTGTCAACGGCTAAGTAGGCCGGGCTCTATCTACGTGATGCCGCGCGCTTCGCGGGCGACCAGCGTAAGGGCGCCCTTGCCACGCCAGCCCTCCACGATCGCGATCAACCGTACCGGCGTCCCACGGTCGGGGCGGGCAAGGGAGGGCGTCATGTCCAAGGGGAAGCTCTGTCCCGTATCCCGGAGGGTGAACGTGGTGGATCCAGCAGAGGTTCTCGCGATCGTCCCTTCGGCCTCGAAGAGGACGTCGACCAAGGTCAGATCATGGAGCCGGTTTTCCGCGAGGCGCCGGATCACGTCGCGGAGCGGGACAGGACGCGGTTTGGGGTAGCGCACTTCCACCGCTTCGGTCGAAACACGCGCTTCTCCTCCGCCGGAGCCGGCGCGCGCCATTTGCCGGATCGTGGCCCGGCAGTGAGAGCACGAGGTGCAGCCCCGAAGCGCCAGATAGATGCGCGCGAAAGGGACCGGTGGTTCGGTGGCGCGTGAACCCCCCGCGGAGGCGTGCGCCGTGAAGACGAGCGCCGCGATGGCGCCGATCAGAATCGAGCTGCGGAAGCGAGCGCGGATCATCGGGGGCCCCTCGCTAGAACATGAACGCGGCGCCGAGATTCACGCGATCGACCTTCGCGCCGGTGCCGTCTTTCCAATGCTCGATATCACCCTTGAACGCGACCTTCTCCATCGGGTAATAGGAGGCGCCGGCGGTCGAGACGGTCCGCCCGGCGGCGGGATCACGGATGAATCCCGCCGGGATCTCCTCGTTCGTGTCGAGATCTTCATGGCGACCGAAGAGAACGAGCGACCGTCTTCCTTCGGTGCGGTCTCGGCGCAGCACGTCATAGGCCGCCTCGACGTACCAGCCCTGCATCGCCGACCCGATCGTCTCGCTGACAAAGGCGCTCACCCTGTCCGCGCCATCCAGCGTGACCCGCGCGTAGTTGCCGCGAAGATCGAATCCGGCGCGACGATACCGCGCGTCCGCGCCCAGGAGCTCCACGGTCACCTTCCCCAGTCCCGGCGTTCGCTGGTCCGCGCCGCCGTAGTACGCCGAGCCGGCGAGCATGAACCCGCGGGCCGGCGCGATCTCGAGGCGGCCGACGCCGGCCAGGTCATCCGCCTTGGATTCGGACCCCTTGGAGCTCACGTCGTGCAATCCGCCGATCGAGGTGATCCTCGTGGCATCCAGACCCGCCGTGACGTACGCCCGGTAGCTCGCTTTCCCTGACCACGCCTGTCCGGCGAAGCCGGTGCCGTTCTCCTGCCAGGTGGTCGGGATGATGAAGCGCTCCACGTAGGGACGCTCCACGCTGTAGTAGAGCGGGGGCTCGTGGGATTCGTTCAGCGGCCCGACCGGCATGAGGAGGCTTCCAACCCGGACCGCGAGGGTCGGCGATAGGTCGCACTCGAGGAATGCTTCCTCCAGCTCGATCTCGCGGGCCGCGTGCTCGTAGTCGAGCTCTCCTTCCACGCGCATCTTGGCCGAGAACTCGTACTCCCAGCCGAGGACGAAGCGGTGAAAATCGAGCCCGTTCCCGGCAGCCGGCGACATGGCGTCGATCTTCGGGTTGTTGTAGTGGATCTCCCCGTAGCCGTGAAACTGGAGCCTATCCGTTTCCTCGGCGCTCGCGCCCTGCACAGGAGCCGTACGCCCCGTCAGGATCGCAACCGAGACCACCACCGTCACAGCCTGCATTGCCCCGAATTTCAACTGTACGCCGATCCCTTGTATGCCCCGCGGCCTCCAGAATCGAAGCCCCGTGGCGGTTCCGTCGTGATTCGCTTGTGAGATAGAACCCCAGTTAGTGCCTTATCCGGAGCGCGTAGAATCCTCTGTGACGCTCGCAATTTCAACAGCAAAGATGGGCGTGTGGAACGGCCCTTGCGCCGCACCTGATCCCGTGGTACCGCTTCTCGAATGAATTTCGGGAAGGTGGCCTTCGGCACACTTCTCCTCGCCGCCGGCGCGCTTCTTCTCGCGATCCGGCTGGGGTTCGTCCCGACCGACACCCTCGCCTTTCTTCTGCGGTTCTGGCCGGTCCTTCTCATCGCGTTCGGTCTCGCGTTCCTGGCGGGCGCGCTCAAGAACCCGCTCCTGGGATGCCTGGCCTCGATCCTGATCCTGGGGGGCATCGCGTTCGGTGCCTTGTGGATCGCCCACCGCCACAAGGAGGGCAAGGTTTCCCATGGCGCGGCCGCGATCGATCTCGGAACGTCGAAGGTGGGATCGCTCACCGTGCGCGTGCGCACCTTCGCGGGGAGCTTCGGCGTCGAGGGCGCTCCGGCCAAATCGCGTACCCTCGCGATTCATGTCCGGAACTTTGCGGGGGACTCGGCCGGCGGCTACCGATTCTTCGCCTCGGGAAAAACGGGGGTTTTCGAATGGCCGCGGCGCCTGGACGGCCTCGGCCTTGCGCCCCTGGGCGCCGGGGTGGACCTCCAAGTACCGGAGGCGATTCCTGTGTTATTCGATTGGCGCGGACGATTCTCGTCGATGCGCGCGGATCTCACCCGTCTCATGCCCGTGCGGTGTCGATTCCACGCGGCCTTCTCGTCGCTCCGGTTGGACCTCGGGGACGCCGGGCGGCCGGATGAGATTCGCATCGGGGGGTTTCTCTCGAGCGCCCGCATCGAGATACCACCGGATGTACCCGTGCAGGTCGTGGCTCGCTCCACGCTGATCATGAAGGCGCTTCCCCCGGATTTCGTGGAGCGCGCGCGGGGGCGCGGCAAGGGACGCGTGTACGCAGCCGAGGGGCGAGGTCGTCTGGTGAAGATTTTCGTGGAGGGGGATCTCCTTCACATCACAATCGAGCGTACCCGGGGGGAAGGAGTCGTACATGGCCGGAGCCGGCAAGTCGAGCCTCGCGTTTCCACTGATCCTGATCGTGGTCGGAGCCATGCTGCTTCTGAAAGAGTTCGGCTATCTGCACGGAAATATCTTGCGCTATTGGCCGGTGCTCCTGATCGTCTGGGGTCTCGGGATGATCTGGGCGGCGCGGAAGGGGTGAGGGGGCCAGGGATTCACCGTCGGGGGCCAGGGCCTCGGAACTTACGATCGGACTATGGGGTTGACAAGACAAGGCTTCGCGAAGGAAGCTCGGTTTGAGTCGGCCGTCGATCCAACGCAGGGGAACATCCTGAATACTCTGAGCCACATCCGTCGCTTCGACACCTGGTTCCGCGGGTTGCTCGTGCTCTACCTCTTGAGCACCCTCTTCCTCGCCGCGGAGCACCAGCACCACCGCCTCCAGACCGACAACTGCGCACTCTGCACGATTTCCCACACGCCCGCGACGGTCGCCTCGAGCGTCGATCACCAGACGGCCCCCGCGAACACTGAATACGTCCTCGCGATTACCGCAGATCAGGGCTGGGAGTCCCAGTCTCACCGCACCACTCGGAGCCGCGCTCCACCCCTAGTCTAAATCTCCGCAGTCCGGCGCATAGCCCCGCGCGCAGGTATTCGCGCCCATCCGAGCTGTGCGCCCATTCGAACCACACCGTCTGGTGGAATTCCGCCCGCGGTGAGGTTGCTCCGTTCCAACCACTCCCGGGAGGTTCCGTGCGCATGAGCCTTCGCATGTTTTCATGTCTCGTCGCCGCGCTGATTTGCGCGCCGACATTCGCGACCGCCCAGACGCGGTCGATGTTCTCGAACCTGGCCAACCCGTCCATCGGAATGAACGCCCTCTTCTCCGGGCAGGCTGCACACAACCTGGATCAGCCCTATGGTCTCCATTTCGACGAAGCGGAGATCAGCCTCATCTCCGTCGTGGATCCGTACTGGACGCTCGTGAGCAACATCGTCTTCCTCGACGGCGGATCGGTGGACCCGGAGGAGGTCTGGGTCCGCACCACCAGCATCCCCGCGATTCAACTCAAGCTGGGAAAGATCCGCGGCATGTTCGGGAAGCACGGGCTGCTCCACACGCACGCGTTTCCGTTCATCCAGGCCCCGGTCATCATGCCCAACACCATCGGCGAAGAAGGATTCAAGGACGCCGGTCTGGAAGCCGCGTGGCTCACCCCGCTGCCCTGGTTCGCCGAGTTGACAGGAGGCTTCTACGAAGGAATCGGCGCCGATGGCGACCATCCACTCGATTTAGGGTCCACCCGGCACGACAATGTCCCGTTTCTGGACCATTTCAAGAACCAGTTCGACCTGAACGACGCTACGACGCTGGAGGTCGGACAGTCCTTCATGCAGGGCCGCGGGAGCGACGGGTTCATCCACTCCGCCCTAGGGGCGGACGTGACCATCCGGAACGTGCCGCCGAAGAATTCGAACCGGCGCGGATGGATTCTGCAGGGCGAATACATCCAGAAGGGTTCGAGGGCCGGGGGGACCTACCGCAGGGAACAGCACGGCGGGTATGCGTCGTTCCAGTATCGTCTTTCGCAAGTCTGGTGGGCAGGCATCCGCGGCGAGCAGGCCCGCCAGAGCTTCACGGACTTTCTCGTCGACACCGCGGGAGATCCGATTCCAGGCAAGGTGACGCGGGGCAACGCCAACATCCAGTGGATGCCCTCGGAGTTCTCGTTCGTTCGATTCGAATACAGCCACGCCAAGGCGGACAACGGAGCTGGGATCAATCCGACGGACGACCGCTTCATGGTTCAAATGAGCTATACGATCGGTTACCACCCGGCCCACGCGTACTGAAAGCATCGACGAGCCGCAGAACGCGCGAGCCTAGGAAGCACAGGATTCTATGGAGGATTCTATGAAGGCGCTGATTCGATGGATGTTGGTATTGATACCAGGGCTGTTGGCGACCGCGCCAGCCTATGCCGATCTGAAGGTCGCCACCTCATTGACCGACCTGGCTTCCGTCGCCCGATTTGTCGGCGGGAAGCACGTGTCGGCTCAGAGCCTCTGCCGAGGCTACGAAGACCCGCACTTCGTCCCGGCCAAGCCCAGTCTCATGAAGGCGATTCAGCACGCCAACGTCTTCGTGTCGGTGGGCCTGGAACTTGACGCCGGCTGGTTGCCGCTCGTGCTTCCTGGAAGTCGCAATTCCAAGATCCAGCCGGGGACGAGCGGTTTCGTGGATGCTTCCGAAGGCATCGACGTGCTCGAGAAGCCCGTGGGAACGGTCAGCCGCGCCGAGGGGGACATCCACCCGCTCGGCAATCCGCATTACTACGTCGACCCGAAGAGCCTCGAGGTCGTGGCCGACAAGCTCGCCGAGGTCTTCTCCCGGCTCGACCCGGCGAACGCGGCCGACTATGCCGCGAACGCCAAGGCATTCGACGAAAGGATGGAGACGTCCCTGGCCAAGTGGGAAAAACAGATGGCGCCCTACAAGGGGGCGTCGATCGTGACCTACCACACGAATTTCGCGTACTTCGCCAATCGCTTCGGACTCAAGCTGTTCGGCAACGTCGAGCCAAAACCCGGCATCCCACCCACGCCCCGGCATATCGCCGAGCTTGCGGATGCCATGAAGAAGGCCGGCGTCAAGGTTGTGGCGTACCAGCCCTACTACAGCGCTGCAGCCAGCCGACAGTTGGCGAGCAAGGCCGGCGGGGTCGCGGTCGAGATCGCCACCGAGGCCGGCGGCCTGCCCGGGACGGACGACGTCTTCTCCAAGTTCGACGTCCTGGTCTCGTCGGTGGCGGGGGCGCTGTCCGGAAAGTCGGGAGGTGCCCAGTGAGCTTCCTTACCGTGATGACGCTGCCGCTGTTGGCCTGTCTTCTGTTGGCCCTGATTCTCCCGACGCTGGGCCGGCACGTGCTCGCCCGGGGCGTGATCTTCGTAGATCTCGCACTCGCGCAGATCGCGGCGCTGGGCCAGAGCGTCGCGTACCTGCTAGGGGCCGAGCCGCATGATCCCAGCATGTATTACTGGGCCTTCGGATTCACGTTGCTGGGCGCCGCCTTGTTCAGCTTCCTCTGGGACCGGAGCCACTCGGTGCTGCAGGAAGCCTTCATTGGGATCTCGTTCGCGGTGGCGACCGCCGCCACGTTGCTGATGCTGACGAACGCCCCGCACGGAGCGGAGCACGTGCAGGGGACACTGAGCGGGGAGGCGCTCGGTTGGGTCACTTGGCGTGACATTGTGATCATGCTGGCGATCTACACGGTCGTCGGCGCCTTCCTCTACTTCGCCCGCAGGAAGCTTCGGGTCTGCTCCGAAGATCCCGCGCGCGCCAAGGCCATGGGACTGTCGGTCAAGAAGTGGGATTTTTTGTTCTACGCGGCGTTCGGCCTCGTGGTCACGAGTTCGGTGAAGGTCTCGGGCGTGCTGGCCGTGTTTTCCTACCTGATCGTACCGATCGTGTGCTCGACCCTGCTCGCCCGGAGAGGCCGCGCCCGGATGTATTGGGCCTGGATCATCGCATTCGGGGCCTCCGTTCTGGGCGCAGTGTTTTCCTACCTCAAGGACTGGCCGATGGGTGCCACGATCGTGTGCCTGTTCGGGGTGACGGTGGCGGTCGTTTCGCTGTCGGTCCGCATGAAGTACGTGGAAGCCAAGGCGAAGGTGGACCAACCCGCGAGGCCGGAACTTCGATCGACGAGCGCCGATGCGATCCACCAATGACCGGCTCTTGCCGTCTCCCGGACGCGCCTTATAGCCCGCAGTTCGGTTCCGGACGGCGGGCGTGGAGGCTCATGGACACGACTGAAACCCGCCGACCTGTGCTAGCGTAAGGGCATCAAGGCTCCTTTGGTCCCTCCCTCGGAGAGAACCCATGTCCCGACGTGCCGGAATCTGGATCGCGGCCCTGGTCCTCATCTCGCTGGTGATGGGGGTCCTTTGGACCATCCGGCTCGCTCCCCCCTCTCCCGCTCCCTGGTGGTGGGGGAAGGAGACGGCCCTTCACGTCGAGGTCTGGGAGCCCGGGAAGGACATGGCCACGGTCGCCATGACGATGCCGAAAAAGACGATCGACACGATGTTCGCGCTGGGCCTCCCCGCCGAAATCAGCGCGGGCGGCCACAAAATCCGTCTGAACGAAGTTCGTTCCAAGATCGAGCGCCTTCCGCGCGGGGAGAAACTCACGGTGCGGGAGGGCGGCGCGACCTTCTACCTTTGGCTCGATGTGAAGAAGTGAGCCGGGGAGGGAGCAGGACCCCGCCCTAGGGCAAGAACTTCTCCGGGTGCGCGATCTTCTGCGGCAGATACTTGTCGATCACGTAGTTCAACCCGTGCGCGGCCAGGGCCTGCTGCTCCGCGCGGACCCCCATCGAGACCAGATGCTCGATCGCCTTCGCCCATTCTTTGTGATGCAGGAAGAAGGGGTCGTTCTTGAGCGCGTCCTTGGCCCGCTTCACGTCCACTTCCTTCAGAGGGTGCGTCGGTAGCTTGTAGTCGATGATGTCTTGGGGTGTGATACCCAGGAAGCGCGCCTGCGGCACGCAGAAGAACTCGTTGATGTGCGCCGCGTTCCCCGAGCCGACCTTGAATGTGCGATAGATGTTGCTGATCCCGTAGGGATCTCCGTCCACGAAGACGTAGACCGGGATCTTCTTCACGTCGGCGAGACGCCGGATGAAGCGTCTGCAGGCACGCGTCGGCACCCCCCCCATCGAGACCAGGACGCAGTTCGCCGTCTTCCAGTAGCCGTGCTTCACGAGCCGCTGGAACATCCCCGCGGTCTCGATCACCAGAATGAACTTGGCCTTGGTCTCGAAGCCCAGGTCCTCGACCGAGATCGGAATCGAGTAGGCGCCGGAGCCGAACTTGGTGCAGTCGATCTGGATCGTCTTCCCCGTGTTGGGATCTTTGTCGATCACGATCAGGTTCCCCGCGACGTCCCCTCCCTTTTCCTCGGGGACGAACCCCAGCTGCTCGCGGTTCACCTCGAAGAGCGCCTCAACGTCGTCCATCACGGTATCGGACTCCGTTTGCTCCAGAAAGCGCGCCTCGTCCCAATTCTTCGAGACGTAGTACGCCTCGCGCTTCGTCGCGATGTCGTCGGTTTCCACGAGGGTCTTCGAGAGGGCCATCATGCGAAGCGTCTGGGCGAACGTTTTCACGGTGTTCACGGTCAACGTCCGCTCCTTCTTGCGTCCGCGGATCTCGAAGTACCCTTCCTTCTCGAGATAGCGCACGTTCGCCAGGGATCGGATCGGGAATCGAAGGGAGGGCTTCTTCCTTTTCAAGATAGACTCCTCGACCCCTTTCGCCTCCTTCTTGATCTTCGGTACGACGCTCTCACTCATTTTTCCGGCTCCGTTCCAAAGTGTCTTTCAGGGTCGCGCAGACCTTCTCTTTCCGTTTGTCGTCGATTCCGAGAATCTCCTGGAGCGCGATCCCGATATGGGGAATGTATTTTTCGATGTACGAACGCTTCTTCTCTGCGTCCGCCTCACGCAGCCCGCGTCGGATGTAGAGCCCGAGCTTCCGGCCCACGTCCTGAAGGGCAAGCCGGATTTCCTTCATGATCTCGGGGTAGGAGGCGACCGCCTCCTTGCTCTCCGAAGTGAAGGGCACCCAGACCGAGGCGATGTGCACCATCAGGACCATCGGCGCCGACGGGAGCGCGCCCCGCGCCTGCTGGATCCCGTACGTTTTCCACGTGGTCTGGACCACCGATTTCGTCACCGCGCAGGCGGACTGCTGGTACAGGAGCGGCACCCGGTTCGCGAATCGCAAGAGCGTCATCAGCTCGTCCGCCGGGAGATGGCCGCCGCCATAGGCAAGGGCCGCCTCGACCAGGAACGGATTCCCGCGATACACCGCGGGGCTGCGGGAGGTGGCGGCGTAGAAATCGGCCGTGACCTGCTTCCTGAGCCCCTCGAGAAGAAGCTCCTCGCCGATCGGAGAAAGCACGTTCGACTGCGGCGCCATGAGCTTCGCGGCCTGAATCGCCGTGTAGAGCGCCTCCGCCTGCTCGCGGGCCGCCTTGTGCGGCGACATCGACGGGGAGAGGCCGGCGGCTTTCGCGATTTCCTCCGCGACCGGGGAGCTCACGCGCGAGAACTCGGTGTGGAGAAAGGATCCGATGTTCCGCGCCTTGGTCTCGTGGAGCATCTTGAGGAGGATTCCCAGCTCGATCCCGTGGGGGTGCGGCTTGATCTCGAGCGGCGCCCTGGGAAGATGCTCCGCGACACGCGGGTACTCGCGCCGCTCCCCGTCGGGAGCCGTGTACGCCACCCGGGCGTGCGGGTTCGCGATCGCGGTCTGCTCGACGTAACCGTCGACCGAGTGGCGGCCTTTCTTGTACGTCGCCTCGATCTCGAGCTCGACCCGTGTTCCGTGGGCGATCTCCCCCTTTTCGCCGCTCGAAGGATCGACGTCTTTCCAATCCCGCTCCCGGTCCGAGACGACGACAGGCTGATTCCGCTTGGTGTCGATCTGAATCTCGAACTCGTGCGCCGGCTTGGTCGGTCCGGTTTTCGAGACGATCCGGATCGGCTTGCCCGTCGTAAGCTGTCCGTACATGCCCGCCGCGGAGATCCCGATCCCCTGCTGGCCGCGCGCCTGCCGCAGCGTGTGGAACTTTGAGCCGTAGAGGAGCTGGCCGAAGATCTTGGGGATCTGGGCCTTCACGATGCCGGGGCCGTTGTCTTGGACCGAGACGCGGTACCGCGTCTCGGAAATCTCCCCGATCTCGATCACCAGGTCCGGCAGGATGCCGGCCTCTTCGCACGCATCGAGCGCGTTATCGACGGCTTCTTTGACCGTGGTGAGGAGGGCCTTCGCGGGGCTGTCGAATCCGAGGAGATGGCGGTTCTTGGTGAAGAACTCGCTGACCGATATCTCGCGCTGGCGAGCCGCGAGATCGTGGGCGGTCAGGCGAACGACGGGCTTGGGGGCGGCCTTCTTGCCGACCCGGCCGAACTTTTCTTTCCGAGCGATCCGCTTGAGCTGTGGTTGCGCCATGGCCTCCCTTGTTGTCGGATGGAGCCGCGAGAACCTGAACCCGCGAGAACCCGGGTCGCCGAGAATCTAACCGCTTTTGCATCCCGGCGGCTACCTATTTGCTAGCTGGCGCCCATCCAAGAGCATCCGCTCGATCCCCCAAAGCCCCTCTGCGCGCGTCGCTTGAGACGGATCGACGGCCCCTCCGACCCGGTGGCACATGCCTTGCGATTTACCGCATCGCGGGAACCGTTCGTTCCACCCAGGCGGCGAGGTGTGAACCGTGACCAGGTCCAATATTCCGACGAGAACCCTGACTTCCATCCTCGTCGAGAGCGGAATCGTCACCGAAGCCCAGGTCGAGCAGGGGCTCGTGCGCCAGCGCGAAACCGGGAATCTCATAGGAGAGAGCCTGGTCGAGCTGGGCTTTACCTCCGAGGAGAACATCGGCTGGGCGCTCTCGAAACAGCTCGGCATTCCCTATGTCGACGTGCGCCCCGAGGCCATCGATTCGGAGCAGGTGCGCCGGTTCCCCGAGCAAGTGCTGCGCAGGGTTCAAGCCGTGCCGCTCTTCGGTTCACGGAGCGAGCTGACGGTCGCCATGGCGGATCCGACCGACCAGGACGCCGTGGCGGAGTTGCGCCAAATCGTGGGCGGGTCCCTGTCCCTCGTCATCGGTGCCCCCGGCTCGCTGCGCAGGGCCATCGACGCGGTCTACGGAGGGCGGAAAGAGGGGGGCGCGGCGGCGGAGACCGCGAAGGTCACTGCTGGCGATGCCGGCTGGGAGACCGTTCGCCGCGACGTCGTCTGGGACCGGGCGGGCACGAACTTTCTCCTGTTTCATTTACACACCGCGCGCCGAAAGAACGCGTCCGAAATCCACTTCCTCCCCGCGGAAGGAGCCCTCTCCGTCCTGTATCGAACCGACATCGGACTGGAGCTGCAGCCCGCGGAGCGCCCCGAGGCAGCGCTGTACTTGAGAGCCCGCCTCGGCGTGCTGGGTATTTTCGATCTCGAGGGAACGAGGGACGTCGTCTCGGCAGGCTCCGTTCCGGTCGAAGTCGGCGGGGACCGCATGGTCTTGAACGTGTCCCACTGCCGGACCTCCTCCGGCATCGCGACCGTGGTGCGGCTCTCCCCGCGCCCCACGGAGGTGCCCGAGTTGAACACCCTCGGCGTTTCTCCGGTCGCGGAGGCCGAGATACGCGACATGGTGGACGGACCGGAGGGAATCGTGATCGTCCATGGGCCGCCGCGCTCGAACGGCTCGCTCGTTCTCGCGTCGTTGGCTTCGCTGGCCGCCCGTCCGGAGAGGCGCATGCTCGCCATCGAGCCGAACGGGGCCGCACCCTATCCAGAGTCGGTGGGCCGCGTGATCTACGGCAAGCGGGAGGAAGCGCTCGCCAACTGGGCCGAGCTGGTCGTAGGGCAGGGCACCGACGTCGCCATCCTCGACGATTTCCTCCTCGGGGACGCCGTCGGAGAGGCGCTGGGCGGCGCCTCGGTCGGGCGGCTCGTGTTCGTGCGAACCGATTGGCTCGACGGAAAGGCGCTCCTTTCGTATCTGGCCAGAAGCCGCCACGGGCGCGCCGTCCTCGCCGATCGGCCGTTCGCTCTGCTCGGCCTGCCTGCGGCGAGACGGGACGGCGCTTCGGTCTGGGACGTTCCCGAAAGCGGGACCGGGGGCATCACCGCGACCATCCTGACGGACGAGGATCGCGACTCGATCATGAACGAGAACCTCCCCTGATGCCCCAAACCATCGCGTCACTCCTCACGTCCACCCGGGACGCGGGGGCCTCGGATCTTCATCTCTCGGCGGGGATGCCGCCGCTTGTCCGCATGCGCGGGGAGATGGTCCGCGCCAACCTGCCCGCTCTGAGCGCGGACGAGACGCGCACGATGCTCTACGAGATCATGAGCCCGGACCAGCGCGCCCATTTCGAAACTCACAACGAAATCGATTTCGGATTCGAGATACCGGAGGTCGCGCGCTTCCGAGCCAACGTGTTCACGCAACGGCGCGGCCCCGGCGCCGTATTCCGAGTCATCCCGACCAAGATCCGAACGCTCGAGGAGCTGGGGTGCCCGCCGGTCCTGCGCGAGATGGCGATGAAAGAGCGCGGGCTCGTGCTCGTGACGGGACCCACCGGCAGCGGAAAGTCGACGACGCTCGCCGCGATGATCGATTACCTGAACTCGAACAAGCAGGGCCACATCATCACCATCGAAGACCCGATCGAGTTTGTGCACGAGAGCAAGAAATGCCTCATCAACCAGCGGGAAGTCGGGGGGCACACGAAGGATTTCGCCACAGCGCTCAGGAGCGCTCTCCGGGAAGATCCGGACTGCCTGCTGGTCGGCGAGCTCCGGGATCTCGAGACGACCTCGCTCGCGATCACCGCCGCCGAAACAGGACACCTCGTCTTCGGAACGCTCCACACCAATTCCGCCGCCAAAACGATCGACCGGCTCATCGACGTCTTCCCCGGGGACCGCCAGTCCCAGATCCGGACGATGCTGAGCGAGTCCCTGGAGGGCGTGATCGCCCAGACCCTGATCCCTACGGCCGACGGGAAATCCCGGGTCGCCGCCCTCGAGATCCTGATCGGGATCCCGGCGCTTCGAAACTTGGTGCGCGAGGAAAAGACGGCCCAGATCCTGAGCATCATGCAAGTAGGAGCCCAACATGGAATGCAGACCCTGGACCAAGCACTCAAAGATTTGGTCACGTCAGGCAAGATCACCCGGGATGAGGCGCTCAAGCGCACGACGAATCCACGCCTGTTCGAAGCCTCGGGCGCCGGTGTCAGCGCGGGCCCGGCGGGCGCGGGAGCTCGAGCCGCGGCGGGTGTGGGAGCCCGGGCTTGACGCGGCTCGCCGAGCGGTGGTACCAATGCGGCCGGTGACCAAGCTGCTGGCTCTGGCATTCCTCGCCGTCACGGCTCCGCATTTCTCCTCCGGCGCGCTCGCGGAGGAGGCGCCGAATGAAATCCGTCTCGGGCATCCGCCGCCGCCCGCGCCCAAGCCCGATCAGGCCGAAGTGCGCGCCGTCGAGCGATTTCTCGCAGCGAGACAGACCGCGAGCCTCGACCGTTCCCGGGAAGCGGCGGCCCGGCGCATTCTCGCGGGAGGGGCCAAGGTCGATCCCGCGACGCTCGCCGGGGAGCGCGGGGAGACGCTCATGGCCTTCGACTTCAACGATGGCGCGATCGTTCACCTGGCTTCGGGACGGTTCCGCCTTCCGGTGTATCTCCTGTTCGCAGACCGCGACGGAAGGGTCACGAGGAGCCGCGACGAAGAGCTCACGTTCGAGGGCGGGCGCGGCGCTTTTCTCTGCGCGTCGATCAAGGTAAGGGGCGTGATGAGCTGGGATTCCGGGGAGGTCGCCAAGACCGCCGACCGGCTCAAGGCGAGCGAAGCGCTCGAGCGCGCCGATGATTTCCTCCGGGCCTGGGCCAAGCGCCAGACCCGACCGGCCGGCTATTCGATCTCGGATCTTTATGCCGCCGATCCGGCGAGGGTCGTGATTCCCTGTCTTCGCTTCACGGCGCAGCCCGGAAAGCGCGGCTATGATGTGACCGATTTGCCGCTTATGATGAGCAGAGGTCCGAAAGGGTACCAGCTCGAGCCGGCCGCCAATTAGAACGAGCACCACCGAGACCGAGATCAGGATGCGTCTCGCACTTTTCGACATCGACGGAACGCTCCTCCGCGAGGGCATCGCCCCCAAGCTTGCGTTCGCGCGGGCCCTCCGGGAAACCTACGATACGACAGGACCGGTCACCGGCTTCCGTTTCGCGGGCATGACCGATCCGCAGTGCGTGGTCGAAATCATGCGGATGGCGGGCGTGCCCGACGACGTGATCCTCGAGCGCAGGGGCGCGTGCCTGGACCGCTATGCCGGTCACCTGGCACGCGAGATGAAGAACCACGACGGCGCGAAGCTCTATCCGGGGGTCAAGGAGCTGCTCCGACACCTGAGCGGGCGGCCCGACGTGATCGTGGGCCTCCTGACGGGAAACGTTCATCGGGGAGCGATGCTCAAGCTCCGGCGGTTTGGCCTCGGCGAATACTTTCGCTTCGGCGCCTTCGGGGACGAGCACGAGAACCGCAGCATGCTTGCCCGGATCGCGCTCGAGAAGGCGGCGGGGCTCTTGGGGCGGCGCGTCACGGGAGGCGAGGCGACCGTGATCGGGGACACGCCGCGCGATGTCGAGTGCGCCCGCGCGATCGGCGCGCGGGCGGTGATCGTCGCGACGGGCCTCGCGTCGAGGGATGAGCTCCTCGCGGCCGAGCCCGACGCCATTCTGGATTCGTTCGAGAATCTCGAGGGGACCCTCCGGGCGATCCTCCCTGAACCGGGAGCCGAATAGAACCGCGGTTCTACCGAGTGCGCTCCCCTCTGGAGCTACGCGAGTATTGCGACAGCTTGGCACCTGACGGAGGGCCGGTCCGATCTCTCGTGCATGGCGCGCGGTCCCATCACTCCTAGTTCTCCTGAGCGCCGCTTCCTCCATCCGTGGCGGCGCTTCCGAGCCTTCCCGGTACGTCCGCGCGCGCGGAGACCGGTTCGAGGTCGTCACGGGCGGCGGCTCGCGTCCGATGTTCATCCGCGGCGTCAATCTTGGCGCAGGCACGGCCGGGCACTTCCCCGGAGAGTTCGCGATCACCAAGGCGGACTATCGCCGCTGGCTCCGATTCGCGCGGGCACTCCACGCGAACGCGATCCGCGTCTACGCGCTCCATCCCCCCGATTTCTATCAGGCGCTCAAGGAAGAAAACGAAGCGCACCCCAGGGAGCCCCTGTGGCTCTTTCAGGAGGTGTGGACCGAGCTTCCGGAGCGGAACGATTTCTGGGACCCGGCATTCATCCGGGGATTTGATTCGGAGATCAAGTCCTCCATCGACGCGATCCACGGAAACGCGGTGATCCCGCCGCGGCCGGGCCACGCGGCCGGGCGCTACGCGGCCGACGTCTCCCCCTACGTGGCGGGCTGGCTCCTGGGCCGCGAATGGGAGCCGTACGCCGTGCGCGTCACGCAGCGGACGCACCCCGGCGTGACCTCCTTCCGCGGAACCTTTTTCTCGGTCGAAGAAGGCACGCCGATGGAATGCTGGCTGGGGCGTGAGCTTGATCTGGCGGCGTCCTACGAGGCGGATCGCTACGGTCTGAGCCGTGCCGTTTCGTTCGTGAACTGGCCCACGCTGGACGTGATGCGCCATCCGACCGAAACGGAGCCGGGAGGGCACCAGGCCGAACACGACGAGGACGCGTTCTCGGTCGATCCTGGGAAGATTCGACCGATCCGGGGGCCCTCGCCGCTCAACCGGACGCTGGGCTATTTCGCGAACTATCACGTGTACCCCTACTATCCCGATTTCATGAATCTCGATCCGGGGTACTCGGCGTATCGCGACAAGCACGGGGCATGCAATTACGCCGGATATCTCGCGGATCTCAAGGCGCACACCCGGGGCATCCCTCTCCTCATCGGGGAATTCGGCGTTCCGACGAGCCGCGGCATCGCCCACCTGCAACCTCAGGGGATCAATCACGGCGGGATGTCCGAGGAGGAGCAGGGGCGACAGGATGTCCGCCTCGTCGAGGACATCCAGGGCACGGGCTGCGCCGGCGCGCTCTTGTTCGCGCTCTTCGACGAATGGTTCAAGGTGAACTGGCTGGTCATGCGCGCGGAGCAGCCGCGCGACCGTGACCCCTTGTGGCACAACCTGCTCGACCCGGAGGAGAGCTACGGGCTCATCGGTTTCGATCCGCCCTCCGTGATCCACGTGGACGGGAACCCCGAGGACTGGGCCGGAATCGCTCCGTACGCCACGGCCGCGGAGGGGGCGCTCCTTCGCGCGCTGTACGTCACCTCGGACCAAAACCGCTTCTATGTGCGGATCGATCTCGCGGAGGCTCCTCGGCGCGGCGGAGAGGGACCGCGAACCGGTCCGGCGCCCCCGCCGATGATCGGAGTCTCCCTCGACGTGCTCGATCCCAAGCGCGGCGACCGCGGGCTGCCCCGGCCCCTTCGCGCGACCTGGTCCCGCGGAGCGGAATTCGTGCTGCTGATCGATCCGGGGGACCTGCGCGACCGCGGGAAGCGCCCGCCCAGGGCCGAGCTTTTCATCGACAAGGCGATGAACTATTCGGTTTGGTCGCGTGTGCTCGTGGACGGGCGCTTTGAATCCAACACGAGCCCGTTCCGTCCCGTGGCGAACGTGGACGGACGTTATATCCCGCTCATCATCGAGACGAACCGCGAGCGCGTCTCCCGAAGCGGCAAGGTGTACCCGTCACGACACCTCGACTGGGGCCGCCTGGAGCTCGGCCGCGAGCCCTCGCGCGCTCCCGCCTGGCCGGGCGGCGATTCGACCTTTGAATACGATCCGCACGCCGAGTGGGCCATGGACGAGGCGCGCGAAACGATCGAGATCGCCCTTCCCTGGGGCCTCTTGAACGTCGGGGATCCCTCGAGCCGGGCCGTTCTGGATGACAAGCCCGCGACGAGCGAGGTCGAAGTCTCCCGGACGGAGGGCATCGGGCTCCTGGCATGGGCGACGAGGCTTCCCCTGTTCCGGGCCGATTCCCTCGGGCCGGCTCGGACGGGGCTCTCCGCACGGATCAAACCGGGCGAGGTCGATTTCCTGGGCCCGCCGGGCACCGCTCAAGGCGTTGTCGCACAAGAGCTTCGCGTGACCGCCCCCGAATCCAACTCCTATGTGTGGAAAGGATGGGAGATGCCGATGATCTCAGAGCGAATCAAGAAGTCTGCAAAGTGGTTGCGGGATTCTTTCGAGGGAATGGACGCCCGTGAGCAACGAAACCAAACGGACCTCGACGCGAAACGGGAATAGCAAGGCGGGGAAACCGCAGATTAGAAAGGCGGCGGCGGCGCGCGTGGCGCGCCTGGCGCTGGCCGGCCTGATCGGCTCCGCCCTGTTCCCGCTCGCCGCGGCCGCGCGCTCGGATCCACCCCTGTCGCCCCCCGGGTTGATGCCGACCTCCGAGGCGGCCGAGGATTCCGTGGCCCGATCCGACGAGGCCTTGCGGGCCGCGAGGGAGTCGAGCGACCGCAAGGATTTCAGTAGAGCCGCCGCCACCCTACGCGAGGCCCTGAGGGATGACCCCGAAAACAGGGAGCTCCTCTCGCTCCTCGCGCGCGTGCTCGCGTGGTCGCGGCATTTCGACGAGTCGATCGCTGCCTACCGCAAACTTCTCGCGCTCCATCCCGACGACGCGTTCGACAGGGCGGGGTACGCCCGGGCGCTCGCATGGTCGGGCCGGAGCGACCGGTCGATCGCCGAGTTCCGGCGGGCGATCGCGGCCGACTCCACGGATTTGGAAACCCGTATCGGCTACGCGCACGCTCTCTCCTGGAACGGCGATCTCGCCGGCGCATCGAGGGAATACCTGGAGGTGCTCAAGGCGGATCCCCGAAACGGCGACGCCTGGCTCGGGCTCGCTACCGTGGCCCGCTGGCGCGATGCGCCGACTGCGTCCGATGCCTTCACGGAGAAGGCGGCGTCGCGAGGCGCCGATGCCGAAGGGCTCAAGGAGGAGCGCGACGCGGTTCGCCTCGCGCTCCGTCCGGCGGTGGGAAGCGGGTGGCTGAGACACCGCGAGCGGCAGATCACATCCGATTCGACCGCGTTCAAGCTCGAGACCGTGGGCGGGTTCATCGACGGGCGCGCCACCCTGGCCCGCTCGGTCGGGATCCTGGTCCGTGGCTCGAGGCTCCACCAGTGGGAGAAGAACCCGGGCAACCCGCCGGACACGACCCTGAACTACGACCTGAACAGCACGGGAATCCGCGGCGACATGAGCTTCCTCCGGCGCTACCCGGTGCAGCTCGCCGCGGGGCTCGCGTACCAGCGGTTCGAGAGCAGAAATCCTCGCGTGCTCTACCCGTTGGGGCAGGACGACGACTTCTTCGGCTTCCACTCGCGGCTGTGGGGCTACTTCGGACGTTTCTCCCCGAGCCTCGGCGTGAGCCGGGATTTCGTCGCGATCAAGACGGTCGATGCCACGGGCGGAAACGTCCTCGTCCCGGGCGGCGTGACCGACGCGGGCCTGGACCTTCGCTGGGACTGGAGCGGGCGCGGCCACGCGGAGGGCTCCTTCTCCAGGGCAACCTACACGGACGACAACGAGCGCACGAGCGTGGCCGGATCCGTGGGATACCGCATCAACGCAAGGCAACCACGGCTCACCCTGGACTACGGGCTCACGTGGTCCGATTTCTCCAAGCCCTCCCCGAGCTACTTCACACCCCTCGAGAGCGTCAAACACGCGGCGGGCGTGACCGCTTCCGGCTACTCCGAGCGCGGGGCGCTCGACTACGGCGCCCGGTACGAATTCTCGTTCCTGACCTCGACGAACTTCGACGACATCGCCTCCAACGTCTGGTCCGCGTACCTGAACGGGACGGTTCTCGGCGAGATCCCGCTGGGCGTGGAGGGCTACTACTCCGTGGACAACCACTCATACGCCACCTGGGGGCTCACGCTCTCAGGTTCGGTGCGCTGGTGAGGAGGATGGCGTGATCGACTACCAGGCCCTCCTGGTCACTCTGGGGCTCCTTCTCTGCATCGTGGCGCTCACGACCATCGCCGCCATTGCGAACAAGATCTATTCGGACCGCGAGGAGTCCTCGAAACGCGCCTTCCTGGAGCGCTTGAGGAAGCAATTCCTGCTCTTGAAGACCGGGATTCCCGAGGACCGCGCCGAGGCGATGGGGCAGATCGTCCATGCGCTCTCGGGCCGCTGGTCCGAGTTGGCGGCGGACGAAGTGAGCCAGCTCGAGCTGGCGCTGCGTCTCGACGTGATTCAGGCGATCGAAGAGGCGGGCGTCGTCCCCCGCTATCTCCGGAATGCGAGAAGCCCCATGAAGTGGACCCGCGCCCACGCGCTCCGGGTCCTCGGGGAGCTCAAAGTGCCGAGCTCCGTGCCGACGCTCCTGAGGGCGCTCGAGGATAAGGACGCCGACGTGCGAAACGTCGCGGCGCGTTCGCTGGGCCGAATGAGGCTCCAGGCCGCCGAGGAGGCTCTCGTCCAGCTTCTGGGAAAGCATGATCAAGCGGTGTCGGCCCGGATCGCAGCGATCTGTATCGAGATGGGACCGCGCACCGCTCCCCTCCTGATCCGAACGCTCCGAGAGGGAGCGCCTAAGGCGCGCTTCTGGGCCGCGCGGATCCTGGGCGAGATCAAAGACGCGCGCGCCACGCGATCGCTCGGCGGCGCGGTCGCGGACAGGGAACCCGACGTTCGCTCCGCCGCGGTCTGGGCCCTCGGCATGATCGCCGACCGTGCCAGCGCATCCCTGGTCGAGCCCTTGCTCCGGGACCCGGTCTGGTACGTCCAGGCGCACGCGGCCGAGGCGCTCGGCCGCATCGGAGACGCCAACGCGATCCCGGCGCTCGCCGAGGCGCTCAAGGATCGATCGTGGTGGGTCCGTAGGAACGCGCTCGACGCGCTCGTGCGGATGGGGGAAGCCGCGAAGGCAGCGCTTCTACGGACGCTGAACGGGGAGGACCGCTTCGCCCGCGATTGCGCGGTGGAGGCTCTGATGACGCTCGGAATGCCGCTCCCGGAGACCGCGGTGAGCGACGGAGGAGGTTCCTAGAGATGCCGGCGCTCACCGCACCCGAATGGCTCCTACCCGCGGTCAACGTGATCAGCTTGGTGATCCTCATCTATTTCAGCGCGCTTCAGCTTGTGTTGTTCGGGCTCTTGATTCTCTCCTTCTTCGACATGCGTCGCCGGCTCGCTCAGAACTTCTACGCCGACTACGAGGCGGTCGCGAAGTCTCACTTCACCTTCCCGATCACGGTGCTCGTGCCGGCGTACAACGAGGAGTCGAACGTGGCCGCGGCCGTGCGTTCGGTGCTGTCCCTCGATTACCCGCAGCACGAGATCATCGTCATCAACGACGGCTCGACCGACGGGACCCTGGACCGGCTGCGCAGCGAATACAAGTTGTCGCCCCGCGATACCGTCTATCGCAAGAGCTTGCCGATCGTCGGCCCCATCCGCGGCATCTACCGCTCGTCCACGAATCCGAACCTCCTGGTCATCGACAAGGTGCACGCGGGAAAGAGCGCGGCGCTGAACGCGGGCATCAATCTTTCGCACTACCCCCTCGTCTGCACGATCGACGCCGACTCGCTCTTCCAGGAGAATGCCCTCCTGCGCGTCGTGCGCCCGTTCCTCGAGGATCCGGACCGCGTCATAGCCGTGGGCGGCCAGGTTCGGGTGGCGAACGGATGCAAGGTGGAACGCGGGCGCATCGTGCAGCCCCGGCTGCCGCAGAACATCCTCGCGGCCTTCCAGGTCGTCGAATACCTGCGCGCGTTCGTGGCAAGCCGGCTCGGGCTTTCGGCCATGAACAACCTGCTCATCCTCTCGGGCGTGTTCAGCCTATTCCGGAAGGATGTGGTGATCGAGGTGGGGGGCTACCGCTCGGACGTGGTCACCGAGGATATGGAGCTGGTCCTGCGCCTGCATCGCCACATGCGGGACCAGAAGCGACCCTACGTCGTCCAGTTCCTCCCGGACCCCATCTGCTGGACCGAGGTGCCGCAGAAGATAGGCGCGCTCGCGCGCCAGCGAAACCGCTGGCACCGCGGGCTGATCCACTCCCTCTGGATTCACCGCTCGCTCGCCTGGGGAAGCCGGTCGGGATCGTTGCGTTGGATCGGCCTGCCCTACTACGTCTTCTTCGAGGTACTTGGACCGATCGTGGAGCTGGTGGGCTACGTCCTGATCCCGATCGCGTTTTTCCTCGGGTTCCTCTCGCCGCTCTACTTTTGGGCCTTTCTCTTCCTGGCGATCACCTCGGGGGCATTCCTCTCCATCTCCGCGGTCTTCCTCGAGGAGCTCTCTTTCGGACTGTACCGGAGCTGGGGTGATTTCGCCCTCATGATCGGGGTCGGCGTGCTGGAGAACTTCTCCTACCGCCTCCTGACTCTCCTCTTCCGCCTCGGCGCCGTGCTCGATATCATTCTGGGGCGCGGAGGTTGGGGGAAGCAGGAGCGCGCCGGCTTCGACCGCATCGGTTCCTCCCCCGCCAAAGCCTGACCAGACGGCCGCGCCACTCTCCTGCCGGAAGGGGGTTTTTGCGTGCGGCTACGGGTCACCATCGTCGGGGTTTGCCTTCTTGCCGGCCTTGCTCCCAAGGCTCACGCCGTCGCTCCGATCTTCACCGAAACGCGCCTCCGCGGGACGCATGCCGCCGCGGCCGCGCTGGAGCGACTCGCCCGCAAGCCCGCCGGGGTAGACCGGGCCGAACGCCTCCGGATCACGTCCTCACGGCACTACCGGGCGATCGTGATCCTTCTGCAGTTCCCGCCGGACCCGGCCATACCGGGGGACCCGGGAAACCTCGCCGACACCCTGGCCCACCCCACGTCCGCCTTCGATACGCTCCTTTTCAGCGTGGGGACGCGGCCGGGCGGAAGCCTCCGCGACTATTACCGGGAGGTCTCGAGGGATTCCTTCGACATCAGCGGCGTGGTGACGCGCTGGTACACGGCGCCCCACCCGTATGGCTATTACACGGACGCCCAGTCCGGATTCGGCGCCCCCCCCCGTAACGCGCAGCAGATGGCCTACGATGCCGTGACGCTCGCGGACCAGGACCTCGATTTTCGCCTCTTCGACAGCGATGGCCCGGACGGGATCCCGGACTCCGGTGATGACGACGGGTTCGTGGACGGGGTGTTCGTCGTCCACGCGGGGCCGGGGGGTGAGGAGACCGCGTCCGAGAACGACATCCATTCGCACAAGTGGACGCTTCCCAGCGTGTACGTGAGCGGCGATATCGGAGCCGGCGGCCCGATCAAGGCGAACGCGTACACGACCGAGGCGGAACGGTGGAAGGGCGCGGCCGCGGGCGGAGCCCCGCACACGGCGGTCAACCAGATCATGTCCATCGGGACCTTCTGCCACGAGTTCGGACACGTCCTGGGGCTCCCCGATCTCTACGACACGGGCCCCGTGAACACCGAGGGCATTGGCGAATGGGACCTCATGGGCTCGGGGAACTTCAACCACGCCCCGGGCGAATCGCTCGGCACGAGCCCGGCGCACTTCTCGGCCTGGTCGAAGCAGACGCTGGGATGGGTCACGCCGACGATCGTCCCGGTGGATCAGATCGGCACGGTGATTCAACCGGTCGAGTCGGGGGGAGCGACCTACCGCCTTTGGACCAACGGGGACAACATCGGCGAGTATTTCCTCGTCGAGAATCGTCAACCGGTCGGGTTCGATAGGGGGCTGGTGCGCCGGTCTGTCGAGATCGAGGGCCTTCAGGCTCACGGGCTCCTCATCTACCACGTCGATGAATCGGTGGTCGGAAACAACAATCCCGAGCACAAGATGGTCGACGTCGAGGAGGCGGGTGGGGTGGAGTCGGTCTCGGGTCCGGAGGGCGTGCAGAATCTGGACGTTCATCGAGGTTTGACCGAGTCGCAGTCGGCTTGCGGCGCCGCGGCGAGCGTCACCGGAAATCGCGGGGAACGCTACGATCCGTGGCCCGGAGCGCTCCTCGCGACCGAATTCAGTTCGACTTCCTGCCCCTCCAGCGCGTCGAACTGCGGCGACCTTTCGCAGGTCGCGATCCGGAACATCGTGGAGAACGGGGGCGTGATCACAGCCGATCTCCTCGTGGCGGCCACCTCGGTGCAAAGGACGGCGATCGCCCTGGACGACGCCCCCCGGACGGGTACCCCGAACGACGGCGACGGGCTGGCCGAGCCTGGGGAGTCGGTCCGGCTGCGTTTTCCTCTGATCAACCCCGGCGCCTCGCCCACCCCGCCCCTCTACGCAAAGGTGACGTCTTTGGACGGCCTCACAACCGTCACCGCGGGAGATTCCATCGCGTACGCCGCGGTCGGACCGGCCCAGACCGACTCGGGAACCACCGTGGAGGCGACGATCAACTCCTCGCCCGACCCGATCGGCGCCGCATACCGCTACATGGTTTTCTCCCCGAACGGCCTCGTGCTGGCCGACACCGTGCAGTTGCTCCTCGGCGTGAAACGAGGCATCTGCGACGACTTCGAAGGAACCGCGCAGCCCTGGCACGGACTCGAGCGGTCGTGTTCGAACGGAAACGAGTGGCATCGCGAGTCGGGCCTGAACCACACGCCGGCCGGAGCCTGGGCCTGGAAGCTCGGGCCCGTGGGCCCCGTGGGCAGCTATGCGGCCGGAGAGGATGCTTCGCTCATCAGCCAGCCGGTTCGGCTCACCGGATCGAACGATACGCTGAGCTTTTGGCAGCGATACAGCACGGAGACGGGGTCGGATGGGCTCTCCGTGGAAATCAGCACCGACGCGGGCGCGACGTGGACGCTCCTCCATCCCGTACCCGATTATCCGTTCACCGATCGCTGGAGCGGGACCCAGACCGTGTTCACCCAGGCGAAGGTGCCGCTCACAGGCTACAGCGGAACCGTCCAGATCGGATTCCGCTTCCGGTCGTCGACGCTCACGTTCGGAGGCAGCGGCTGGTGGATCGACGACGTCTCGGTCAATGGCGATGCGACCTGTGCGACCACCGGCGCGGAAGTCATCCCCTTCGATGCCGAATACGACCCTGTCCAATCGCGGGTCCGGGTCACCTGGGATCTGGGCGGAGCCGGGTACCCCACCGTCGGGATCGAGCGGGCGCAGGACGGGGGATCGCGCGTCCGGGTCGCGAACCCGGTGGGATATTTCGGCCCGGGCGAATGGGAGGACCGCGATCTGGCGGCCGGGACCACCTATTCCTACTGGGTCACCGCGCCGCGCGAGGGAGCTCCGAATCTCGAGTACGGACCGGTCCGGGTGGCAATCCCCGCGAGCCCCCCGGCGCCGCGCGTTCTGGCGCTCGGGCCCGTGCGGCCGAACCCCTTCCATCCCGCGGCGACCCTGCCGGTGTCGCTGGACCGCGATGGCCGGTTCGTGTTGCGTGTCTTCCGCGTGAACGGAGCGCTGGTCCGCACGCTCCAGGACGGACCGGGGGCACCCGGCCTTCATCCTTATACCTGGGACGGTCGGGACGATCGCGGCGTCGCGGTCCCGGGAGGGGTGTACCTCATCGAGCTTACATCGGGCGGCAGAACCCGGGTGGCAAAGGCGGTCCTGCTTCGATGAGCACCGGAACCAACACGCGCATCGACGGACCTCTGGTGTACCTCGAAGCCCCGGGGCCGGAGCATCTCCCCGCGATTTGGAAGGTCTATCTGGACGCGCCCGATTATTTCGAGGCGCTGACCGGAAGCGCGGATTTCGATCCCACCGCGGTCGAGATGCTCTACGAGGATGCGCTGTCCGAGGACAGTCGGTATTACCTCGCCATCCGCCGCACGGACACGAAATCGCTCGTGGGCACGATCGAGTTCGAGGCCGGGGCCGACGATGTGCCCGCAACGCTGCGGGGACTCGTCGTCGCGCAGGGAGAGAGGGGACGGGGCTACGGACGGGCGGCGCTCGAGCTGGCCGAAGGGTTCCTCGCGAACGACCTCGGCGTCACGACGATTGCGGCCGACGTCCCGGAAGGCTACGACGATGGCGCGAGGTTCCTGGAGGCGCTCGGCTACCGCGAGCGGCGTCTCAAGTCCGCCGAGGTTCGCTGGGTGAAGCGGATCGCCGGGGCCTAGGAGCCCGAGAGGCCAGCGCCTCGTTCACCCTCGACGCGAGCACGCCCACTTCGAAGGGCTTGCTGACCACGAAATCGATCCCGTGGGCGACCATCACCTCGTCGCTCACCGTCGCGCCCCAGCCCGTGACGAGCCCCAGAACGATGCCCGGGCCCCCCTCGGCACGGACGATCCGCGCCACCTCCCATCCGCTCACGTCGGGCATGCCGAGATCGGTCAACACCGCGTCGAATTTCCCGGAGCGAAACCGGTCGATTCCTTCGGTGCCGCAGTTTCCGGTGACGATCTCATGCCCCTCGCAGACGAGCGCGTCGCGCATCACTTCCAGGAGATCGGGCTCGTCGTCGACCACCAGGATGCGCGCCTTGAACGGCGCGGGGTGGCGGTCGGGTCTCGCGAGGTTCGCCCTCGCGGGATCCACGGAGGGGAACCGCATGCGCACCACGGTCCCCACATGTTCCGTGGACTCCACTTCGATCGAGCCGCGGTGGCGGCTCACGATCCCGTAGACCATCGAGAGCCCCAGGCCGTTCCCGGAAAGGCCTTTGGTCGTAAAGAACGGCTCGAACATGCGGCTCTTCACGTCCTCGGACATCCCGACGCCGTTGTCCTCCACCTCGAAAACGGACTCGGCGCCCTCGACGCGCGCCCGAATCACGATCGTGCCCCCCATCGGGAGCGCATCCACGGCGTTGAAGATGAGGTTCGTCAGCGCCTCTCGGATTTCCGCCCGGGTGCCCAGAATGGGCGCGGCGGCCTCCGCCTCGATCCGGATTTCCACCTTCACGCCTCGTCGCTCCGCTTCGTTCTTCCATTTCCCCTTGGTGATTTCAATCACCTCGGCCGCGACGGAAGGGAGATGGAGCACTTCGTTCTGCGACTCTTCCCGGACGCGCGTGTACTGCTGGATCCGGCGCACCGTCTGCCCTCCGTCCATGGCGGCCTGGCGGATGACCTCGAGACCCGCGGTCAGTTCCGGATCGGCCACTTTCATCTGGAGAAGCTGCGTCCGGCCCAGGATGATGCCGAGATTATTGTTGAAATCGTGCGCGACTCCCGCAGCCAGCTCCCCGAGCGCGCGCAGCTTCTCCCCCCGGATGAGGCGCTCTTGTAAGTCGCGCTGGGCGGAGATGTCAGAGATCAGGATCATCGTCGCCGGCGCGTTCTGGAAGAGAAGCCCGACGGCATACACCTCGACGAAGATCTGCTTGCCCGACGGCTGGCAAATCTGCCCTTCCACCTGGGCGCCGTTCCCGTTCTCGAGCACGGCCTTGCGCACCTGATGCTCCGATTCCGGATCGAACACGCCGAAGGGATCGATCCCCGGCTGGAGCAGCGCCGTCGCGTCCCGCCCGGTCATCCGCTCGAAGGCCTTGTTCACGAAGACCGCCCGGCCGGCCTGGACGATCAGGATGCCCAGGGGAGAGCTCTCGACCAGGATGCGGTACTTGCCCTCCGACTCGGCGAGGGCGTGGGTCCGGGATTCCACCGTGGCCTCGAGCCTCTCGTTGAGCCTGCGGAGATCCTCCCGACTCGCCAGAATTTCCGCCTGCTGCTGCTGCACCTCGTCGGCCATTCGGTCGAAGTGCCATGCCAGCGTCTCGAGCTCATCGCCGCTGCGTAGATTCAGTCGCTGCGAGTAATCCCCTCGGGTAATCGCGCGAATCGCGACCACCAGCCGCTCGATCGGGCGCGTGATCGCGCGCGCCGCGAAACGCGCGCCGATCAGGCAGAGGATCGCCGCGACGATCCCCGCGAGAACGAGGTGGTGGGTCGTCCGCTGAATATCCGCGTTTACTTCCGCGAGAGAGATCCCGACCCTCACGGTCCCCCACTTCACGTCGTGCTCACCCACGTACACGGGAACGAGGAACTCGATCGCAGGCGCCCGTTCTGACAACGCGGCCGGGACGATCATCCAGCGGTCCTCGCGCGTCTGAGCGGCTTCCGTGTCCGCGCGTTCGCGCCGCGGATGCCCGAAGGAGTTTCGCTCCCGGCTGTCGGCGGCGACCTGGCCCTCTTTGTCGTAGATCACGACGTAGGCCACTGCGGCGTCCCCGCGGGAGCGGCTCGCGGCCTGGCTCAGCGCCACATAGTTGTACGAGAGGAGGGATGGCGTGGACAGCCACGCGATGCTGTGGGCGAGCGCGAATCCCTTTTCGCGGGTCTGGCCGAGGAGCGATTCCGTTTGGTTCCGGACCACGTAGGCCAGCGAGGCGCCCACGAGCCCGACGACGATCAGCCCGAAGGTGAGGACGATCCGGGTCTGGAGCCCGAACCGGCGCCCTGCGGGCGGGTCAAGGGAGCGCTTGTATTGGCTCACGTTCGTGGATGGGCTTTCCAATCCGGAGCTTCTCCATCGCGAGTGTGGATATACCCAACGGATTCACTTCCAGCCCCGAGAGGTCCTCCCTCAGCCCGACGAACGTGGACGAATGGAAAAGCGGTATCAGCGGCGCGGCCTGGACCACGCGTTTCTCCACGTCCCGGTACGCGTTCATCCGCAGATCGGAATTCGCCGTCCTTTGCGCGACGTCGAGGAGCGAGTCCACGGTCCGGTCCGCGAACCGGAAATAGTTGGTTCCGCTGGAGGAGTAGAACAGCGCGCGGAGAAAGGTGTCGGGATCCGGAATATCCGCGACCCAGGCCAGCCCGAACATCTGGGCGTGCCTGCCCGTGATGACGCTGTCCAGCTCCGCCCACGAGACGTACTTGAGCTTGATGTGGATTCCCGCCTCCGCGAGCGAGCTCACCATCACCGCATCCACTTGGCGAACGCTCTGGTTCGCGGTCGACTTCCAGAGCGTGATGGCCGGCAGGGGATGGCTGGGCCCGAACCCTGCCGACGCGAGCATGCGGCGCGCGGTTTCGGGATCGTGGGAAAAGGTTCGCTGCTCGGGGGAGTAGGCGGGCAGCCCCGGAGGCAGGATCCCTTGGGAGAGCACCTTCCCCGCCGGCCATAGGTTCAGCATCGCCTTGCGGTCCATGGCGAGCGCGATCGCCTGCCTCACCTTGGGATTGTTGAGCGGAGGCCTTCTCGTGTTGATTCCGATGAACGAAAGGCTCAGATCCTGCCAGCGCACGACGCGGATGTTCGGCTTTCCCCTGAATTCCTCGAGCAGGTTGAGCGGCAAATTCGCCATCGCCGCTTCGCCGCGGATCAGGGCCTCGGCTCCTTGGGTATCCACCCCTTCCGCGCCCGCCTTCGGCGTGTAGAAGACGATGGAATCGATCGCGGGTTTGCCGAGGAAATAGCCGGGATTGGCCGCGAGAACGATGACGTCCTCCCCCCGCCGATAGGCCAGGTGAAAGGGACCGCACCCGACGGGGTGCTGGGAAAACGGCGTCTTCCCTGCGGCTTCCACCGCTTCGCGGGGCACGACCGACGCCTGGTCGAGCGCGAGCGCGCTCAAGAGCGCCCCGTAGGGGCGGCTGAGCTTCACTTGGAGCCTGTAGCGGCCCAGGGCGCGGATGCCGGCGATTCTCTTCGATTTTCCCTCGATGAATTCCGGCACCCCGACGATCGCATCGAGGTAGCCCGCCGCGAGTCCCTGGGATCGGAAGGGCTCCCGGAAGAGCCGGGTCAAGCTGTAGACGAAATCCCCCGCCTCGACCTCACGGCCGTTATGGAAGCGGACCCCCTTGTGCAGGTCGAAAACGTAGGTGAGCCCGTCGCGCGAGATGGTCCAGCTCTCGGCGACCTGGGGAATGGGCTCGAGATCGGAGGTGAGCCCGACGAGGGGGCTGAAAATCTGCGCGATGACGATCGAGGCATAGGCGTCGGAAGCGAGGGCCGGGTCCAGAGTGCCGGGCCTCTCGTTGAAATACCGGAACACCTGGGGCTTCGATGGAGCCCCGGAACGGGCCTCGTCCGTGCCGTCGGTTCCGAGACGCCCCCGGTCCCCGGGCGAAGGCCCGCGCAGCTTCGGCGCCGCCAGGGAGGCCACGATCACGAGGACCAAGGCGGACGTGATCGCGACGGGGTTGGTGGGGCGGTCGCTCCCTCTCCTCTTTAGCACAGCGATCCCCCCACAACGGGCCGTGGTTATGGCCGATGGCGGCGGGAGCCCGCGCGCTTCGTGGCGCCGCGGGCCCGCCGACCCGAACCGAATGGTCAGAGTCATATATCGACCTTTGCAGATACGTACTTGAGGCGAAGTTGCTGCGGAGGGGGTGGAGCAGGTCGCAGATAAGTTCTTACAACATAACTAATTATAATAGTCGAGACACAGCCCCGCCTAGCCCCCGGCCTCTTCGTCCTTGAGGGCGCGGAGCCGCTTGATTCGCGACCGGCGCTTTTTCTGCGCGATGCGCGATTCCTCCGACTTTTGGGTGGGGGCGGTCGCGTGGCGCTCCTTCCTCGGCGTGAGCGCCTCGGCAACGATCTCTTGGAGCCGTGCGAGCGCGGCTTCCTTGTTGCGCGACTGGCTCCGGTAGCGCTGACTCGTGACGCGGAGGATTCCGCGGGGACCGATCCGAGCCCCGAGAATCGCCTCGAGCCGCGCCCGCTCCTCCGGCGTGATCGCGCCGGATTCACGCAGTTTCCAGCGCGCCTCGACCCGCGTCTCGAGCTTGTTCACGTTCTGCCCACCGGGGCCGCTGGAATGGGATGTGCGGAACTCGATCTCGTGAACGGGTACTTTTCCGGCGCGGGGCCTCGGCTGGGAATGCCCGCGAGGCCCCCCGGGCCGGGTTTCACGCCTCAAGGACGAATATCTCCCTCTGAATCGGCTCGGTCGTGACTACGGCTTCGCCGCCGTCGATGAGGAGATTCACCTCGCTCCGAATCCCAAAGTCCTCCAGGTAAACTCCCGGCTCCACGGATACGAGCGTCCCCTCGACCAGGCTTCGCTCGTCGCGGGTCTCGAGATTGTCCAAATGGACCCCGTTCCCGTGTACTTCCTCCCCGATCGAATGCCCGGTCCGGTGAATGAAGCGGTCGCCGAGACCTTGGGAGCGGATCGCCTCACGCGCCACGTCGTCCACGTCGCATCCTCTCGGCTCGCGGCCCGCGCGGAGGGAATCGCGCACGAAGCCGATCGCCGCGTCCCGCGCTTCGCGAACTGCGGCGAACGCGGCTTGATGGGCCTCGGGAGGAGCCGATCCGAAGTACGCGACCTGGGTGTAGTCGGCATAGACGGCACCCGGACGCTTCGATTTGGCCCAGGCGTCGAGAAGCAGGAAGTCCCCGGCGCGGATCGGCCGGTCGAGGGCGGCCCGATTCGTAAAGTGGGCGTCGGCGGAGTGCTCGTTCGCCGCGACGGTCGGGGGGTCGCTCGAGGTCAGCCCCTCGGAATCCAATCGCTCGAGCAGCCAGCGCTGAAGGGCGAGCTCGGTGGTCGGCGTTCCAGAGCGCGCGCACCCGCGCACCCGCTGGAATGCCGCCGCCATGATCGCGTGCAGAGCGGATCCGGTGCGGCGGTGGTCACGCCGCGCATCGGGGGCCAGCGCTCCCTCGAAACGCTGAGTGAGCTCCGCGGAGGAGACGACCAGGGCGCCGGTGGCGCGGACCAGCTCGACCGTGCCCGCGTCGACGCGCGACACGTTCGGAAGGCGGGAGTAGGGGGAGTACTCCATTGCGATCCGGCGGGGGGTTCCGGCAACCGTGGGATACCCCGCGCTTCGGACGCCCTCCGAGTGGATCATCGCCCCGAGCATTCGCTCCAGCTCTTCCCACGTGAGATAGACCAGGGCGGGGCCCGGAAGGTGATCCAGCGCGTGCGGCTCGAGACGATGCACGAGCTTTGCCGGCTCGCCCGATGCGGGGATCCAGTAAAACCACCGTCTCGTCGTCTTCGGAGGGTCGGCGCTCGCGGTCAAACCGAGAATTCGCCGCGCGATCGGGTTCGTGCCGTGGAAATCGAAGAGGAGCCAGCCGTCCATCCCGCTCTCGCGGATCGCCGCCTGCATCCGGCCGACGCGGGACGTGGAGTCTGGATCCTGAATCGGGCCGATTCCGGCGCCCGTCATGACCCTGTGCTTCCGCCGCGCGCCGCGCGCTCCTCGTGGCCTGCATTCTCTATGACATGCCGCATGGCGGCCTCGCGCAGCTCGGGGATTCCATCCCGCGTGAGGGCGGAGACGAAGACCGCGCCGGGATACCCCGCCCGGAGCCCCAGGACCGAAACCTCGTCGGGAACCGCGTCGATCTTGTTGAACACGCAGAGCCTGGGCCGGCCGAGCGCCCCGATGGAATCGAGCACGGCCTCGACCGCCTGGATATGCGCGTCGATATCCGGCTCCGTGGCGTCCACGACGTGGAGGAGGAGATCCGCCTCCGTGACCTCCTCCAGCGTGGCGCGGAACGAAACGACGAGATGGGAGGGGAGCTTGCGGATGAATCCCACGGTATCGGTGAGAAGGGCGCGTGTATTGCGGCCGATCGGAAAGACACGGGTCGTGGGGTCCAACGTCGCGAACAGCTGGTCTTCGACGTACACGCTGGCCCGGGTGAGCGCGTTGAACAGAGTCGATTTCCCGGCGTTCGTATACCCGACGAGCGAGACTTTGAAGCACCCCCGGCGTCCCCGGCGTTGCACGCGCCGCTCCTTTACCACCCGCTCCAGCTCCCGCTTCAGCTTCGCGATCCTTTCGCGGACCCGCCGCCGATCGACCTCCAGCTGGGTTTCGCCGGGCCCGCGGGTCCCGATGCCGCCGCCCAAGCGGGAAAGATGCTCCCACATGCGGGTCAGCCGCGGCAGAAGGTACTCGAGCTGGGCCAGCTCCACCTGGATGCGCGCCTCGCGCGTCCGGGCGCGTCGGGAGAAGATGTCCAGGATGAGCCCGGTTCGATCGACGACTTTCATGTTGAGCTGCTCGCCGAGGTTTCGGCTCTGGGCTGGGGAAAGGTCGTCGTCGAGAAGCAGAAGCGTCGCCTGCTCCTCGCCGGAGAGGACGCGTACTTCTTCGATCTTTCCCTTGCTGAGGAACGTGGACGAGCGGATGGGACCGCGGCGCTGCAGCACTTCGCCCCGCACCTGGGCGCCGGCCGTTTCGGCCAGGAGGCGAAGCTCGGTCAGGAGCCTGCCGTTCTCCCCATGCCGCCCCCTCGTTTCGCGGCCGGCGAGAATGGCGCGTTCCCTATGCGGGTGCGATCTCCAGCTCGTAGGGGACATGGGTGAGATTTTCGAAAGTTCCGTCCTGATGCGCGTAGATCACGTCCTCGATCCGAACACCCATCCCTCGGGAAGGATAGTAGAGACCCGGTTCCACTGTGAAGAGCGAACCCGGGAGAATGAGATCCGGATTCGATGCGGCGCTCAAGCGTGGGCGCTCGTGCACCTCGAGGCCGATGCCATGTCCCAGCCCATGCACGTACCCTTCCTGCACACGCTCGTCCTGGCGGATCGTCTTGTGTCCGTGAGCCTCGAAGAGATCGCAAACGCCTTCCTGGTAGACGCGGCCGGGGGTTCCGATCGCCAGCCGATCGACCGTCTCCCGGACCGCGTCCTGGACGAGCGTGTGAAGCTCCTTCAGCTCCCGCGGGGCTCGCCCGACGCAGTAGGTTCGAGTCACGTCGAAGTAATACCCGCCGTTCTCCTGCGCGGGGTACAGATCGACCACGATCGGCCGCCCCTCTTCCAGGACGTCCTGGTCGTTCCCCTCGTTGTGCGGCACCCCGGCGTCGCGGCCCATCGCGATGATATTTCCGTGCGGTTCCACGAGGCCGGCCTCGAAGAAGATCCGGCGCACTTCGCGGCGCAGTCTTCCGATCGTGACCCAGCCGTCCGCATCGCGGAGCTTCCTCCCTTCGAGGCGCGCGCGCTCGATGATCTCGCGGATGCGCGCGTACGCCCGCTGGCATACGGAGGCGACCGATCGGACCGTCTTCACCTCCTCGGGATCCTTCGTGCTGCGCGCCAGCTCGAATAGTCCGGGATCCTCGTCCTCCACGAGCTCGATGTCCGGCTTGATCCTTCCGAGATAGTTCAAGATGTGGTGATACCAACCGATCTGCACGACGCCCTCGACCAGAACCCGTCCGCGAACGCCCAGCCTGTCGAGAACGATCTGCATGAGGCGCGCCGAAGCCCGCACCTGGTTTCCTTCCTGCTCCAACAATTTCATCCAGCCGAGCGAGCCGTAGTCTCCCAGCTCGAACCCGGTGGCGGCCGCGCTGTCGCGCTCCATCGCATGGTGGACCAAATAGGGCTTCGCGCCGGGGCGCCAGACCACAATGCCCTTCAGGTGGGCGTGGGGGCCCGTGATATAGCGAAAGGTCGGGCTCATGTACTCGCCCTGGAGCACGATCGCGGCCGAGAGCCCGCGCTCGTTCATGAGGTGGTCGATGTCTCGCTTCATGCGGGACTCCCTATGTCCGGAAGAGAACGGACTCGTTCGAGAAAAGCCGCGTCGCGACGAGGAGCATGACGGCCGCCATCGCCGCGCTCATGCCGATCGCGACGAGCGCGTGGATCGGCACCACCGTGTCGGTCAGGATTTCCCGCTGGAGCAGCGCCGTGTTCAGGATCGGGATCGCAAATCGCCCGATCGGCGGCGTTCCGAGCTGCCGAAAGCTCCCCAAGCCGAGAAAGATCGCGGCCATGTAGACGTAGGTCGCGTAGGTCTGACCTTCGCGCATGCTCCGCGCGAAGCAGCCGATCGCGACGAGGGCGGCTCCCAGGAATATCGTGGTTGGAAGCACCGTCAGGAAAATGAAGAGCGCCTGGTCGGGCCGGATCGAGAGCTGCATCGACTGGGTCGCGAGCGCGGGCATGAGCCCCGCGACCACGGTGAAGTTGAACCAGAGCCCGAAAATGCCGATAAAGCCGGCCGTCAACGCCGTGCTGATCACCGCCATGCACTTGCCGAGCACCAGCTCGCCGCGAGAGGTCGAGGTCGCGAGAAGGGTCTCCAGCGTGCTTCGCTCCTTTTCCCCCGTCGTCGTGTCGATCGCGATGTGCATGGAACCGGCCGCGACCATGAAGACGAGGATATACGGAATGATGAAGGCCGCGATGTAGCGCCCCGTCTCCGCCTTCGAGGAGACGTCGCGATGGTCCACCGAGATGCCCGGAGCCTGGTCGACCTTGGCGCCGCGGCTCTGCGCCCATAGGACGGTCAGCGCCCGACGGACGTCGTCCAGGACGGGCCTCATCCGCACCTCCGCCGCCGAGGACTTGTGATCGGCATCTTTGTAGAGAAGCTCCACCTTCACGGAATCGCCGCGGGCGATGGATTGGCGGAGGACCGGAGGAATCACGAGCACGGCGTCCACGCCCGCGTCCTCCATGGAGGCGGGTGCCCGATCCAGGGGGACGGTGGAGACGCCCGCGACCTGTTGCAGGCGCTGACGCACGGCCGGGAGCTCCGCTTCGCCCACGATCCCCACGCGCACCTGGAGCGCGCTCTCGTCCCTCTTGTTCTGGGATTCGATCCAACCCATGAAGAGCATGAGCCCCGGGTAGAGGATGAAGGGGACCACGAACACCGCGATGATCGTGCGGCCGTCCCGCATCGCGTCGCGCAGCTCCTTGCGGCATACGGTCCAGGACCTATGCGTCACCGTTGACCTCGCCGACCGTCTTCACGAACACATCTTCCAGCGACCCGCCGCCGTTCTCCCGCTTGAGCGAGTCCACGGTTCCCTGGGCCAGGATCGATCCCTTCTCGATGATCGCGATCTCGTCGCAGATCCGTTCGGCCTCGGTCATGATGTGCGTCGAAAAGATGACCGTGCGCCCCTTCGCGCTCAAATCGCGCACGATCCTCAACACCTCGCGCGCGCCCATGACGTCCAGCCCGGAGGTCGGTTCATCGAAGATGAGCACCGGCGGATCGTGGAGGACGACGCGAGCGAGCGAAAGCCGCTGCTTCATCCCGGTGGACATTTTCCCGACGCGCTTCTCGAGGAACTCACCCAAGCCGAAGGACTCCTGAAGCTCCGGGATCCGGGAGGCGATGGCCGCGGGCGTCATTCCCGCCAGCTCGCCGAAATATTCGAGCAGCTCCCGGCCGGTCAGCCGGTCGTAGAGCTTGGTGTCGCCGGAGAGATAGCCGATCCGCTTCCTCACGTCGCCGGCGCGCTCATTCACGTCAAAGCCTTCGATCCGCGCCGTGCCCGAGGTGGGGACGAGGATCGTGGCGAGCATGCGGAGGGTGGTCGTTTTCCCGGCGCCGTTTCTGCCGAGCAGCCCGAAGATCCGACCCGGGGAGCAGGAGAAGGAGATGTCCCGGACCGCGGGGATATCGCCTTTCTTGCGGTCGTGGAAGGTCTTACCAAGGTTCAGTACTTCGATCAATCGGACTCCGGGAGCCTCGCGGGGAAGGACCGCCCTGAAGCTTGCGCCCGGCCAGTCTAGGCATCCGGGCCGGGAGTGTCAACGCCGGCGGCGGCCTGTCCCCGCGCGGCCCCATTCCCTGCGGCGGCGCGGGCCGCCGCGAATCGAACCTTGATGCGCGGAGTCTAAATCGTTAGTTTTTCGCAGCTCGTGTGGAAGGGCGTTCCACTCATCGTGTAAGGAGTCTTGGCCCATGTCTGATGCGGTCGTCCAGGTAAGCGATAGCACGTTCGAATCCGAGGTGCTGAATTCGAAGATCCCGGTTCTGGTGGATTTCTGGGCCGAGTGGTGCGGCCCCTGCCGGATCGTCTCCCCCGTCGTCGAGGAGGTCGCGAAGCAATACCAGGGGAAGATCAAAGTCGCCAAGGTCGACGTGGATCAGAACCAGCGGATCGCGGCACAGTACTCGATCCGCAGCATCCCCAGCCTCTACGTCTTCAAAGGTGGGAAAATCGTCGAGCAGATTGTCGGCGCCGTTCCGAAGCACCAGATCGTATCGGTGCTCGACGGCGTGCTCTCGGCGGCCTAGACAGCGGACTCGCTGCAAATCGGACGGCAGGCGCAGATCGAGCAATTGTGCTCGCTCGGTTGGGCGTGGAAATCCCCGGAGCGTACGGCCTCGGCGATCGCGAGAATTCGATCCCGGGTCCGTTCGAGTTTTTCCTCGGAGCGCGTGGACGTTCCGACCGCCCCGCTCAAGACGTAGCGCAGCTCGAGCCGTTCGGGCACGCGGCCGGTCAGCTCCCTGTGCGCGAGGGCGTAGATCGATAGCTGCAGATTGTCTCGAGCGTTCGTGTCCGCATTCTCTTCCGCCTCCAGCTCGCTCGTCTTGTAATCGGTGATGACGACTCCGTCGCGCCCCTCGTCCACCCGGTCCATCCTGCCCGAAACGACAACGTCCCCGAGCTTGAACCGGAACGAGCGCTCGACGTCGGCCGGCGGCCCCTCGGAGTGGACCTCGCGCTCCAGGAAGGACCGCAGCGCCCCGGCGCCCTGATCGAATCGACGCCGGGCGTGCTCTTCCGACCGGTATCCCTCGTTTCTCCAGCTCTGCCGGAATACCTCGATCACCTGGTCGAACGTGGGCGGCTCGCCCAGGCGATGGCGCTCGAGGGCGAACGCGACCGCCTGGTGGACCGCGTTCCCGAAGTTCACGCGGTGGTCCAGCGTCAGGATGGGATCGACGGCGAGCACGTGGAGGAAGTGGTACTTGAGCGGGCACGTGTCGTAGTCGGCAATGCGCTGGTGGCTCAACAAGATTGGCTCTCTGGCAGGCGGGCGCGCGAGCGGGGGAAGACCCTGCGGCGCGTCGGTCCTGTACGCCTCCAGCTCCTCCAGCGCGCGCTGCTTCTTTTGCGCCGGCGCTGGTTTTCCCAGGTCGAATGCCTCCGACAGGAACTCGCTTCGCTGCCGGGGCCGCTTGCCCCCGTAGTCTACCGCATGGGTCGCGACCAGCTCCTCCTTCGCGCGCGTGAAGGCGACGTAGCAGAGCCGGCGTTCCTCTTCTTTGTGCAGCTCGGAGCTGTGCCGCTCCCCGGGAGCCAGCTCGACCGGCACTTCGATTCCCCGGCGGAGATTCCGGGTCGGGAAGCGGTCGGTCGCGGCCTGCACCAGATAGACAACCGGAAACTCGAGGCCCTTCGCGCGGTGGATGGTGAGGACCTGGACCACGTCCGATTCCTCGCCGATCTCCGCCACCGCGGGATCCTCCCCGTACTCCATGATCGCCCCGAGATGGCGGAGGAAGAGCGGCACCCGGTCCACGACCGCGACGGAGCCATAGGACTGAATAACCTTGAAAAACTTGACGATGTTTCGCGCCTTGATCTCGTCTTCGAAGCTCGAAGGAGTGCGAAGCCTCTTGATGATCCCGCGGCGCTCGAGGTAGGCGCGCAGCACCTCTCCCACGCGGTGGTCGCGGGCGGTGTGCTTGAGCGTGCGGAGATCTTCGAGCATCGTCGCGATCCGTTCCCTCGCCTCCTCGGAGACCTCGACCGCTGCCGAGCCCGTGCTCGCCCGCTCCATGAGCGTGCGCAGCTTCGTCGGTTCGGAGGAAAGGGCGTGCACGAGCCGGCTCAGATCGTCCCCCGGCACCCCGTACGCCGATTCCGCCAGGTAGTACAGGTGATCCTCGCGTGCGTCCTGCGACAGGGAGTAGAGGAGCGCCACCAGCTCCTTGATCTCGGGACGCTGGAAGAGCCCCCGGCTGCCCGAGAAGTAATACGGCACGCCCTGCTCGTCGAGCGCGCGGAGGAAGGGTTCCGCGTTCTTGTTCGAGCGCACGAGAATCGCGAAGTCCCGGCACCGGCGCGCTCCCGATTCCACGGCGGCGCGGATCTCCGCCGCCACCCAGGCCGCCTCTTCGGCCTCGGTGGGAAGCTCCTTGATGCGCGGCACCGGCCCGCTCCGCTCGGTCAGAAGCTCCTTCGAGATGTGGAGCCGGGTCTCGAGGCGGTCCCGATTCACGAGGATGAGCCGCCGGGCGGATTTCAGGATTTCCCGCGTCGAGCGGTAGTTCCGCGTGAGCACGATCGAGCGGGCGTCCGGAAAGAACTCGTGAAACTTGAGGATGTTCTGGAGGTGGGCGCCCCGGAATCGATAGATGCTCTGGTCGTCATCCCCCACGACGACCAGATTCCGGTGGACCGCCGTGAGGCGCCTCACGATCTCGAACTGAACCGGGTTCGTGTCCTGGAACTCGTCCACGAGGACGTACCGGAAGCGCTCCTGGAGGAATCGGAGCGCCGAGGGGCTCTCATCAAAAACCTTGAGCGACAGGGCAAGAAGATCCCCGAAATCGGCGAATCCCCCCTTCCAGAGGAGGTGGTTGTAGCGATCGGCGGCTTGGGCCAGCTCGAGGAACCGCGCGAAGCCATCCCGATCCGCGGAGTTCGCCCCGGGACGCGCGAGCCCCGCCTCGGCGAAGCGCCTCAGCTCTTCGGGATCGATCGGGTAGTCCTTGAGCCTGTTGAAGAACGCCGCCAGCTCGCGCAGGTATCTCGTCGGATCGGATAGCGGCGCGTAGTGGTTCAACCCGAGGGCCTCGAGATGCTCCGCGAGAAAGAGCGCCTGCGCCGACTGATCCAGAACCGTAAAACCGGGGGCGATCCCGATTTCGATCCCGAAGGTCGAGAGCACCTCCTCACCGAACGCGTGGAAGGTCGCGATCTGGGCGTCGGCGTATCCGTACGGAACGAGAATGTCCACCCGCTCCTGCATCTCGGTCGCGGCTTTCTCATTGAAGGTGAGGGCCAAGATTTCCGACGCGCGCGCGCGCCCCGACGCGATCAGATGCGCGACGCGGCGCGCGATGACGGTGGTCTTCCCCGTCCCCGCCCCCGCCACGATGAGGAGCGGCCCTTGGTCGTGCTCGACCGCGGCCCTCTGCTCCGGGTCGAGCCCCTCCAGATCGGAGGTCACCCGCGGGTGGATCTGGGGCGGCCTCATCGGGGGAACAACAAGAAGGCGAGCGAGACAAGCGGCGCGTAGACGCAGAAGAGGATCAAGCAGAACCCGAGAATCTCACGGAAGTCCAGCTTCGCCGCGGCGAGGAGCGGGATCGCCCAGAAAGGCTGGATGATGTCGGTCATCATGTCGCCCCAGGCGTAGGCGGTCACGACCTTGGCCGCCGGCACGCCGAGCGTTTGGCCCGCGGAGAGGATGTAGGGCGCTTCGATCGCCCACTTGGAGCCTCCCGAGGGCACGAAATAGTTCACGATTCCCGAGTACCAGTAGACGATCAGGGGATACGTGCGCGCCGTCGCGCCCGCGACAAAGACGCCGGCCAGCGCCTCGGCGAGGTGGGTCTCGCGGATGATGCCATACATCCCCGCGTAGAGAGGGAACTGCAAGATGATTCCGAAAACGAGCCCGCTCGCCTCCTCCGCGGCCCCTACGAGCGAGGCGGCGGAAGGATGGAGCGCGACCGCGAGGCCCAGCATGACGAAGTTGAGCGCGTTCAGCGTGACCGCGTGCTGCGGCCTCATGAAGACGTAATCCACGACCCAGACGAGGGCGAGCGCGCCGAAGGTGAGGTTCACCCATCTCGAGTACTCGAGCCGGGTCGCAGGCGCCGGTCGTTCCACCGCCGTCGGGGGACGGGGCGGCCGGAACATGTGGATCGACTCGAGCTGGGCAGGCGTCGCCTCGACGGTCTCCGCGGGGGCGGGATGCAGGAGGGGCGTGACGATCGAGAAGAGCAGCACCACGAGCGCGACCAGGATGAGATTGAAGGGCGCGAAGATGGTCTCGGAAACCGGGATGATTCCTATTTCCGATTCGAGGAAGTGCCCCGGGGTGGCGACGAGAAGGGGGGCGGAGGCGGAGAGCCCGGCGTGCCACGTCGTGCCCATGCCGAGGTAGGCGGCCGCGAGGAGGAGCCGGTAATCGACTCCCGCCCTTCGCCGCCCCAGCTCGCGGACCAAGACGGCGCTTCCCACGATGCTGATCCCCCAATGAACCAGCGCCAGCATCATCGAACCGAGCGCCACCAACAGGATGGACTGGCGCGGGGTTCGGGGCCGAGAAGCAAGCCACGCGAGGGCGCGTCCGACCGGGGGCGACACCGCGACGATGCTCCCCGTGAACATGATGAGGCACATCTGCATGGAAAAGGGGAGCAGCTCCCAGAAACCGTCCCCCCACGCCGAGACGCACGTGAGGAAGGAGGCGTGTCCCGCCGTGACCCCGAGGAGCAGGACGATGAGCGTAAGGAGCCAGGCGATCGTGAAGGTTCCGGGAACCCACCGCTGGGTCCAGTCCGTGAGCCGGGTCGCCGCGCGCGCGAATGCGGTGTGAATCGCCATGGCGGCCGCACGCTAGCAGATGGGTTCGAGGATGGCAACGCGGGTGGAAGCGGCGTAGAATGCCCGCCCATGAACGCCGAAGTGGGGGTCGTCGGCTCGACGAGGGCCGGAGCGCCACTCCCGCAGGTAGCCGACTACTTCCGCGCGATCGTGAGCCTCGGCCGGCGCTCCTTCCGACCCGCTCTGCCCGCGCTCCTGCTCCTTTACTTCTACCGCCTCGGCATCGGCGTCTACGTCGCGCTCTCGGACTACGCCTATCCCGAAGGGAGGGACGCGATCGGCGCCTTTCTTCCCCAGATCGCGATCATCGGGACCTTTGTTCCGCTCCTGCTCCTGATCTATACCCCGTTTCTTCCTCTACAAGACGGCATCCTGCGCGGGCGCGACGTGAGCTTCGGGGCCGCGATCCGGCAAGTGCTCGAGGTTGCGTGGAGTTTCATGATCTCGGGAGTCGTTCAGATGCTGATTCTCTTCACGCCGTTCGTCGCGCTGTGCGTCGTGGCGGGAATCATGGTTTCGGTCAGCCGGGCGGATCCCGATACCGCCCGCGTCGTCGCGATGGCGTTCGTGCTGCTGGCGGGCCTCGTCTGGTCGCTCGTCGGGAGCCTCTTCTTGATGTTCGCGACGCCCGCCGTCGTGCTCGATGGCGAGGGGCCGGTCCGGTCCATCACGACGAGCATCCGGCTCGTTCGGGAAAACCTTGCAGGAGTGCTCGGCCGGCTCCTGGCCTTCGTGTTTGTCGCCACCATCGTGTATTTATTCGCGATGATGCCTTCGGCGATTCTCACCGCCGCGGAACGATCCTCGGGACTCGCTTCGGCTCCCTTCAAGGTGGCGGGCGTGATCTGGTCGAGCGCGATCGATACCGTCTTTTTCCCGTTCTGGGTGGCCGCGCTGATGGCCCTCTACCGCGCCCTCGCTCCGCGCGCCGCCGAGACAGGCTCGGGTGCGCCGGTCGCGATCGAGGACGAGCTCCGCCCGGCGACCGCGGCCCGCGCTCCCTTCGAATAAGGTGCCGTGTCCGCGCCGGCGGTCGTCCATTCCAACGGTTATTTCGCGGACATCGGCGGGCACGTCTTCCCGACCCGGAAATTCCGCCTCGTTCGCGAGGAAATCGTGCGGCGAGGGCTTCTCGCCGACTCCGAGGTCCTCGAGCCGGGACGCGCGAGCCTCGAGCAAGTGCTTCGCGTGCACGATCGCGCCTACGTGGACAAGCTCGTCCAGGGGCGGCTCTCCGTGCTCGAGGAGGCGATCTTGGAGCTTCCCTACTCGAAGCAGCTCGTCGAGGCCTCCTTCCTGTGCGCGGGGGGCAGCATCCTTGCCGGGCGGGAGGCGCTCGCGCGCGGCGGCGTCGGGATCAACCTGGGCGGCGGGTTCCATCACGCGTTTCCGGATCACGGCGAAGGTTTTTGCGTTTTCAACGACATCGCGATTGCGATCCGCGCGCTTCAGCACGAGGGGCTGATCCGCCGGGCGGCCGTGATCGACTTGGACGTCCACCAGGGGAACGGCACGGCCGCTATTTTCCGCGACGATCCCAGTGTCTTCACGTTCTCGATGCACGAGGAACAGAACTACCCGGCGGTCAAGCCGCCGAGCGATCTCGACATCGGACTGGATACCGGCACGGGCGGCGCGGAGTACCTTGCCGCGCTCGAGCGTCATGCGCCCGCGATATTGGACCGGCACCGCCCGGATCTCGTCGCCTACGTCGCGGGAGCGGACCCCTTCGAGGAGGACCAGCTCGGCCGATTGAAGTTGAGCCGCGAAGACCTGCGCCGGCGAGACCACATCGTGTTCGGAGCGTGCGCCTCGCGCGGCATCCCGGCGGCCGCGTTCCTGGCGGGCGGATACGCGATGAGGGTGGAGGACACGGTCGGCATCCACGGGGACATGATCGCGGGGGCGTTCGCGATAACCGGGGCTTGATTTTCGCGCCTCTATCTTGTATAGTTGTAATAACTTGAACGAATTTGCCTCCCAGCGAGCCGCCGTAACCTCTTCCCTGGCAACCCGATCAACGGCCGTTTCCGCCACCCAGCTCGCCACGCTGCTCCATTGGATGTTTCGCGTCTCGGTCCTCATGGAATTTGTGGGACACGGCGCGTTCGGGGTCATGACCAAAGCCTCCTGGGTTCCCTACTTCGGGGTGTTCGGGATCAGCGAGCCGATGGCGTACCGGCTGATGCCGGTCATCGGCACGATCGACATCTCCATGGCGATCATGGGATTCCTGAGCCCGCGTCGAGCACTGCTCGTCTACATGACCTTTTGGGGATCGTTCACGGCGATTCTGCGGCCATTGTCCGGGGAATCCTTCTGGGAGGTCCTGGACCGCGCCGGGAACTACGGCGTCCCGCTAGCGTTTCTCTTGCTCAGCGGGCCGGGACGCACGTGGCGGGAATGGCTCGAGCCGATCCGGCCCCGCCCGGTGACGCGCGAATCGCTCCGCGGGCTCGCCGCGGTGCTGCGCTGGACGACGTCGCTCTTCCTGATCGGGCATGGGGCGTACGGGGCGGTCGTTCACAAGGCCGTGCTCACGAGGCAGTACGCCGCGATCGGGCTCTCGTCCTTGCCCTGGGTGGGGGGTGCCTTCACGGAGATACTGGGATGGCTCGAGATCGCGCTCGGGCTCGCGATCGCGATCCGGCCGCTCCGGTACGCGCTGATCGCGGTCGCCGTGTTCAAGCTCGCGACGGAGCTTCTCTATCCCATGACCGGATCGCCGATCTGGGAATTCATCGAGCGCGGCGGATCCTACATCGCGCCGCTCGCGCTCTTCGCGGTCGTGCTGAGCGCGCGCGAGGGAACCCCGGGAAAGACAGAATGATCTCGATCCGAACCCTGGCTGGGACGCTCGCAATGTACGCCGCGCTTCTCGGAGCTTCGCCCCCCGCGGTCGCGGATCCCGCGCCCACGGCGCCCGCCTCCGCCGCGCCGGCGCCCACGCGGATCACCCCGGCCGCTCCGGGTGCGGACTCGATCCCTCACGTGGCCGATTCCACCCTCGTCCGCAATCTGACGAGGGGTGGCTACATTATCTTCTTTCGTCACGCGATGACGAACTGGAACGAGCGGGACGGCACAGAAGGAGATTTCTCCGACCGGGCCAAGCAGCGCAATCTGAGCGAGGCAGGAAGGACACAGGCGGCGCATCTCGGGAAAGCGATCGCGGCGCTCAAGATCCCGATCGAGAGGGTGCTCGCGAGCCCGATGTGGCGCTGCCGTGACACCGCGCAGCTCGCGTTCGGCGCTTACGACACCACCATCATGCTCTTTTGGAAGGGTCCGACGTTCCGCGAGGCGCGCATCAAGATGCTGGGAACGCCACCTCCCGCGGGGAAGAACCTCGTTCTGGTGGGGCATCAGGACCAGCTCATCCCCATCGTCCCCGGCCTGAATCGCGATCAGCTGAAGGAGGGGGACGCGCTCGTGTTCCGGCCGCTCGGCGAGCAGAAATACCGGGTCGTGACCCAGATTACCCCGGCCGACTGGGCGCGGCTCGCGGCGATTCCGGCGGCGCCCGCGGCGAGCGGGAGCGCTCCGGCCGATTCGGCGCCTGCACCCGGGCAGGGGGGCGGCTCGATGCCGCCCGAGAGCCACCACCACTAGGAAAAGACGAGGGGCGGAACCTTGCGGTCCCGCCCCTCTGTCTATGAGCTCCCTTGGGCCGACATGGAGCCGGTCCGTGGCGAGGTGAGGCTACCTCGGCCTAGTACATGTCCTCGTAGCCGCCACCATGGGGCGCCGCCGAAGCCGGCTTCTTCCTCTCGGGAATCTCGACGACCAGAGCTTCCGTCGTGAGCAACAAGGAAGCCACCGATGCCGCGTTTTGCAGCGCGGAGCGCGTTACCTTGGTCGGATCCACGACGCCGGCCTCGAACAGATCCTCGAACTTCTCCGTCTCGACGTTGAAGCCGACTGTGTTCTTCTCCTTGCGGGCTTGCTCCACGACCACCGAGCCTTCCAGGCCCGCGTTGTTCACGATCTGACGCAAAGGCTCCTCGAGCGCGCGCTTCACGATGTTCGCCCCGATGAGCTCGTCACCTTCCAGCTTCAGCTTGTCGATGGCCGGGATGCAGCGGATCAGCGCCACGCCGCCCCCCGGGACGATTCCTTCCTCGACCGCCGCGCGCGTCGCGTGGAGCGCATCCTCGACCCGAGCCTTCTTCTCCTTCATCTCGGTCTCGGTCGCCGCACCCACGTTCACAACCGCCACGCCGCCCGCGAGCTTCGCCAGGCGCTCCTGGAGCTTCTCCTTGTCGTAGTCCGAGGTCGTGTCCTCGATCTGCTTCTTGATGAGGGTGATGCGACCCTGGATGTCCGTGGTCTTGCCCGCGCCTTCCACGATGGTCGTGTTGTCCTTGTCCACCGTGACCCGCTTGGCGCGCCCCAAGTCCTCGATCTTCACGTTCTCGAGCTTGATCCCCAGATCCTCGGTGATGAGTTTGCCCGCGGTGAGGATCGCGATGTCTTCGAGCATGGCCTTCCGGCGATCGCCGAAGCCCGGCGCCTTCACCGCGCACGCCTGGAGCGTGCCCCGGAGCTTGTTCACGACCAGAGTCGCGAGCGCCTCACCCTCGACGTCCTCCGCAATCACGAGAAGCGGCTTCGCCTTCTGCGCCACTTTCTCCAAGAGCGGGAGGAGGTCCTTCATGTTCGAGAGCTTCTTCTCGTAAATCAGGATGTAGCAATCCTCGAGAATCGCTTCCATGTTCTCTTTGTCGGTGACGAAGTAGGGCGAGATGTAGCCCTTGTCGAACTGCATCCCCTCGACGAGATCGAGGGTCGTCTCCATGGACTTGGCTTCCTCGACGGTGATCGTG
>VBOW01000036.1 GCA_005893275.1 Candidatus Eisenbacteria bacterium
CACCTGGATCTTCGGATTCTTCTGCGACAACACCATCGTGATCGCCGCCGTCAACGTCGTCTTCCCATGATCCACGTGCCCTATCGTCCCCACGTTCACGTGAGGCTTCGTCCGCTCAAACTTCTGCTTCGCCATTGAGAAAAACCCTCCTACCCGAGAGGCGTACGATCATCGAACACGAGGGGCGAGGTGCTGACTAATTCTCGAAACTCGAACGTTCGCGATGCGGACAAATGGAGCCCACGAGCGGAATCGAACCGCTGACCTTTTGCTTACCATGCAAATGCTCTACCGACTGAGCTACGTGGGCAGTGGTGCGGCGCGCGGCAAAATCGGATGCGAGCAAGGACCGACCTGAAACTTCAGCCCCACAAGGCGCCAAACGACCCGAAAGCTTCCCAAACAGCGCAAAATATCCCGTCCCGACCTCCTCCTCGCGGAAAAAGGTCGCCGGTAGTCGCGAATCTGTAAAGTTAATTCCCCCCAAAGCGGCTGTCAATAAGAAATTTGGACCCGGCCGCAGATGCGCGGGGAGCGCGCCCGATTCCCCCACCGGGGGCCGGAAGATAACCCATTAATTCATTTACCTGAACATAGATAACTTGTGTGGAAAGGTGTGGACAACAGGCGCCGGAAAAATGGAGCGGGAAACGGGATTCGAACCCGCGACCCTCAGCTTGGAAGGCTGACGCTCTAGCCACTGAGCTATTCCCGCTCAAAGTGTTGAGCCCACCGGCGGACATCCGCCGGCGGAGGCATTGGCTCATCAGATGGTAACCGTTCGGCTGGGTGTGGAGGGGGAAGGATTCGAACCTTCGAAGGCTAAGCCGGCAGATTTACAGTCTGCTCCCTTTGACCGCTCGGGAACCCCTCCGGCATGCGACCCTTTGCTGAACCAAAGATCTGGAGCTGGCGAAGGGACTCGAACCCCCAACCGCCTCATTACAAATGAGATGCTCTACCAATTGAGCTACGCCAGCTCTCGGCGGACCATCGGATGCCCAGAGCGCGGGCGGGCTCGCCGGCCGCAGTGTACGTGGAGCGACGAAACGCGTCAAATTGTTCCAAAGTAAACATGTCCCCGGAGCGCGGCGCGGCCGGATTCTGAGTGAGCCGGAGGGTGCTGCGGATCTTTATTCGATTCGAGCCTTGCGCGCGGAAGCGGTGCGGAGGGAGGAGAGAAGCGAGTCGACCGAAATCACTCCCTCGGCCCGATCGCCGATCGGTGTGTCCATCACGCGCGCGAGAGCGAAGTGGAAGCGGCTTCCATCGCCGAGCACGCTCTCCGCCCAGATTTTCCCATGGTGCGCTTCGACGATTCCTTTGCAGATCGCGAGACCGAGCCCAGTGCCTCCCTGTTCGCGTGTGGCGGAATCGGCGACCTGGTAGAACTTCCCGAAGATTCGCCCTAGGTCGTCGGGAGCGATCCCTTTCCCCTGGTCCGACACGATCACCTCGTATTCGCGCTCGTGCCCCTTGAGCTCTACCGATACCTTGCCGCCGGGCTTGGAGAACTTGATCGCGTTGGCGATGAGGTTCTCGAGCACCTGCATGATCCGCTGCGGATCCGCCAACACCATCGCGGGCTCGCCGGGGAGCCGCGCCTCGACTTCGATGCCCTGGCCGCCGGGGAGCTGCGGCACCCAGAACAGACATTTTTCGATGAGGTCGTTGAGCGACGTCGGCTGAAATTGAATCGAGAGGACCCCCGCTTCGATCTTGGAGACGTCGAGGATGTCCTTCACGAGCCGGATGAGACGCTCCACCGACTCCTGGCAAAACGCGATGAGCTGACGCTGGTCGGCGTTGTATTCGAACTTGGGGCTGGAGACAAGAATGTCGAGCGAGCTCTTCATGACCGTGAGCGGCGTGCGCACCTCGTGCGAGGCGATCGAAAGGAATTCGCTCTTCGAGCGATCCACCGCCCGAACCTGCTCGAAGAGGCGCGCGTTCCCGACCGCCGCCGAGACCTGGCGGGCGAAGAGCGCCGCGAGCGAGACCCCCTCCGGATGAAACTGGGCGCGTCTTCCGAGCGCCACGAGGACCCCGAGCGTCTGGTCGCTCACCCGAAGCGGGGCCGCGAGCGCGTAATCGCCGGGGCGGTCGAGAAGCATGGGGAGCCCCGCGGCGGCGAACTCCTCTCGGGCGAGCAGGCGGGTCTCGCCGGCGAGCACGTCCTGGAGCAGGGCGACCGGCGTGTCCCAACCCTCGAGGTCGAGCGCCCCGGGCCCGGACCGCGCCCAGACACGCACCGATTTGTCCCGCGGGCCCATCGCCCCCGCGAAGGCCTCCTCGCCGCCGCAGATCGCGCGGAGCCCGCGCGAAGCGGTCTCGAGCATGCGCGGCAGCTCGAGGGTGGACGCCACCTGCGACCCCGTGCGGTGCAGCTCGCGCAGAAGGGCCTGCTGCTCGTCGTTCCTCGCCTTCGACGCCTCGAGGCTCTTGGCCATCAGGTTGAACGCGTATCCCAGGGCGCCGAACTCGTTCCGGCTCTGGTTCAGGACCCGCGCCCGAAGATTGCCCTTCGCGATTTCATCGACGCCGCGAAGCAGCTCCTCGATCGGCCGGGTCACCCAGCGCGAAGCCAGGTTCGCGGCGACGACGCTCACGACCAGGCCGACCAGGAAGATCCCGATCGAGACATACCAGAGGAGCCGGACTTCCTGGATCAGTCCCGCCGCGCTGAGCTCCACGACGACGAGCCCGACCGAGCCGCCATGCGGGGCGATGATCGGGCTCACCGCCACCGCGCGCGCCCGATGAGGATTCGTGATGTCCAGGATCTCGGCGGCGGTCCCGCCCATTCCTTCGCGAATGAGAGCGGCGGGAAGGCTCGCGGGAGGCGGCGAACCGATCGGCAGCCGCCCGCGAACCAGATTCCGCTCATCGCGATCGGGCGCGGAGCCTCCCATGTCCACGACCACGCCCCACGCGCCCATCTCTCCGATCGGCGCGATCGTGAAGAGATGGACGATCTCAGGGTTCGCGCGGCGAAGCGCGCCCAGGCTCTGCACGATGTTCCGGAAGGCGCGCGAGCTGAAATCCTGGGGGGTGCGGACCGCTCGATGGTCCTCCAGGCCCACGAGCGCCGACGCGGTCTCGGCCGCCGAGGAGGCGCTCGCGACGAGCTGGCGCCGGAGGGCCGCTTGCCCGTTTTGGTAGAGGAGGACGGTGGCGAGAACGAGGAAGGCGCTTCCTACGACGAGGAAGAGGATCTGAAGCTCGTCCTTGAGCGTGCGCGGCCGCTGGAAGATTCGCATCGGCTGGCCTGGTAGAACCTCATGATGGGCTAGGGTTTTCGCCGGGCGCGCGTCCCCCCCTTTTGGTCCTCGAGGACGAAGCCCAAGGCCTCTATCTTTGCCCTAAGCTCATCGGCCCGTTGCCATTGCTTCTGGAGGCGCGCTTCATCCCTTTGTCTCACAAGGGATTGCACCTCTTCCGGGACCGGCCCCTCCTCGGCCCGCGCGCCCCAGAAAAGACCGAGCGTTTCCCCGAGCCGCCTCAGGGTGCGGCTTGCCTCCGGCAACGAGGCCCGCTCGCTCGGTGAGGAGCCGTCCGATTCCGCCACGCGGTTGATCGCCTTGGCGAGATCGAACAAGTGCCCCTGGGCCTTGGCGGAGTTGAAGTCGTCGTCCATCGATTCCTCGAAGAGCCTCGCCGTCCGCTCGGTTTCCGCTCGGAGGCCCGCCGGCTCCGCCGCAGCCGTAAGGACCGGTTCGTCGGCTCTTCCCCCGGACGCGTCGGATCCCGCTCCCCCCGCCTTCTCCCCCGTCGCCAGCGCCGCGCGCAGCCTGCCGTATGCCGTGCCCGCCTCCCGGAGCCGCTCCTCGTTCCACTCGATCGGGCTCCGGTAATGGGTGCTCTGGAGATAGAAGCGGATCACCTCCGGCTCCACCTGGCGCGCGACATCTTCGATCAGGAAGAAATGCTGCTCCGATTTCGACATCTTCGTTCCGCTCAAGAGGACGAGGCCGTTCTCGACCCAGTAGCGCGCGAACGGCTTTCCGGTCGCGGCCTCGGATTGCGCGATTTCATTTTCGTGGTGTGGGAAGACCAGGTCTTGCCCGCCGCCGTGGAAATCGAATGTGTCCCCCAGATACTTCATCGCCATCGCGGAGCACTCGATGTGCCACCCCGGACGCCCCGGCCCCCAGGGGCTCGGCCACGAAGGCTCGCCGGGCTTCGCCCCCTTCCAGAGGGTGAAATCGAGCGGATCGCGCTTCGATTCGCCGACCTCGATCCGGACGCCCGCTCGCAGATCGTCGAGCCTCCGCCCCGACAGTTCCCCGTACCTTGGATAGCTCCGCACGTCGAAGTAGACGTCGGGACCCGAGGCGTAGGCGTGCCCCCGGTCGATCAACCGCCGGATCAGGTCGATGATCTCGGGCACGTGCTCGGTCGCGCGCGGATAGTGCGTCGCGCGTTTGATGTTCAACAGGTCGGCGTAGGTGAGAAACGCCTCCATGTTCCGCTCGGAAACGCGGCCGAACGGGACGCCCTCCCGGTTCGCCCGGTCGATGATCCGGTCATCGATGTCGGTGAAGTTCGTGACGTAGGTGACCGCGAACCCTTTGGCCTCGAGGTAGCGGCGGATGACGTCCCCCGCGACGGCGTAGCGCATGTGGCCGACGTGGGGCTTGTCCTGCACGGTCATCCCGCAGACGTACATGCCCGCGCGCTTGGGCTGGACCGGCTCGAAGGGAAGCTTTTGGCGCCGTCTCGTGTCGTAGACGCGCAGGCTCACGCCGAGCCGCTCGCGGCCCCCGAAGGCCGAACCGAGATCCCCTCCTGGCGGAGGCGATAAAGAGTCGCGATCCGAAGCTCGCGCATCATCTCGAGCCTCTGGCCGGGATTGGTCTTCACCTGCAAGAGCACCGTGAAATAGCCCGCGTAAACGTCCTCGATCCCGAGCACCCTGGGCACCCCTTCGAGGTGGGGCTTCACGGCGGGATCCTGGGCAAATTGCTGAAGCATGTCCCGGAGAACGGCCAGAGCGCGCTTCGGATCCTCGCCGATGTCGATCGGGATACGGACGGTCGGCTGCGACCAGCTCCGCGAGAGGTTCGTGACGACCTTGATCTCGCTGTTCGGGATGAAATGGAGCGCGCCGTCGCCGTCGCGAAGCTCCGTATGCTGCAACGACAGGAACTCGACCTTTCCTGAAGCGCCCGCGGCCCGGATCACGTCCCCCACGGCGAACTGGTTGTCCCAGATGATGAGCACGCCGGCCACCCAATCCCGAACCAAGGTCTGAGCCCCGAGCCCCGCGGCGATGCCGAAGCCTCCCGCCGCCGCGAGCCCCGGCGTGATATCGAAGCCCAGCTCGCGAACCGCCATGAGCGAGGCCACGACCACGATCGCGATCCACGTGACGCTGCGGAGGATCTGCCCCAGGGTCTTCGCGCGCTTCTCGCGCTCGATCGGGAAGCCCTGGGTGCCGGCGCGGATCGCCTGCTCGATGCGTCCGATCGCGAGGAAGGCAAGCCTGGAAAAGAGGAAGGCGCAGAGGAGGATGAGCCCGATCCGGACCAGGGCCGTGACGAGGTCGGGAGTCGGCAGAGCCAGCGGGTTCGCGTTCATCGGGGCGCTCGGACCGGGGCGGATTCCACGATGGCGCGCACGAGATCCTCGTAGCTCAGGCCGGCAGCCGCGGCCGCTTTCGGCACCAGGCTCATCTCGGTCATGCCGGGAACCGTGTTCACCTCGAGGCAGTATGGAGTGCCGTCCTCGTGCAGCCGGAAATCGACCCGCGCGACCCCTCGGCAGCGGAGCGCGCGGCAGGCTCTGAGCCCGAGGCTCAGCAGCCGCTCGCTCGTCTCCCGGGGAAGCTTGGCGGGAACTTCGTAGCGGCTCGCGCCGGCGGTGTACTTGTGCTCATAGTCGTAGAACCCCCCTTCGGGGATGATCTCGACGACCGGGAGGGCGCGGTTCTCGAGGACCGATACGGTGACCTCGCGCCCGGGAATGTAGCGCTCGACCAGGGCGAGGCGGCCGTAGCGCCGCGCCGTCAGCAGAGCGGCCCTCAATTTCGCGCGTTCGTTCACGACCGTGATCCCCACGGTGGATCCCTGGTCGTTCGGCTTCACGATGACCGGGAAGCCGCCCAGGCGCTCGATGTCCTCGTCGTCCAGCTCCGGCGTCCAGGGCTGGGACGGATCTTCGGGCGCCCAGCGCTCCACCCACTCCGGGGTGGGAATCCCCTCGTGGACGAAGATCCGCTTGGAGATCGCCTTGTCCATCGCGAGCGCGGAGCCGAGAACGCCGGAGCCGGTATACGGAACCTGCGCGAGATCGAGGAGAGCCTGGAGCGTTCCGTTCTCGCCGTCGCCGCCGTGGAGCGCGACGAAGACGAGCTCAACATCCCGCGGCATCCCGCGGACGAACGGTTCGAGCCCGGCGTGGGCGGCGGCCGCCGGGAGCGACACCGGCGCGACGCCGGAACCTCCGGTGTGGGCGAGCGCGGCGTGGAGCTCCCCCGCCTGGAGGAGCTTCCCCGTCCCCGTATCCAGGAGGACCACGTCGTGGCCCAGGCTCAAGAGCGCGCGGCTTACGCCCGCCCCCGTTCGAATGGAGATCTCCCGCTCGGCGCTCGTTCCGCCCATCAGGACCGCGATCCTCATCTTCCCTCCACCTCCACCAGGGCCACCGCCATCGCGGCGATTCCCTCCTCCCGGCCCAGCGAGCCGAGCCGCTCGTTCGTCGTCGCCTTCACCGAAACCTGCCCCGAATCCAGCGCCAGGGCGCGGGCGAGCCGCTCGCGCATCTCCGCGACGTGGGGACCCACGCGGGGAGATTCCAGAATCAAAGTCGAGTCCACGTTCACCACGCGCGCCCCCCGCTCCCGGAGCAACCCATGGATCCTCTCGAGAAGGTCGAGGCTGGAGATCCCTCGGTAGGCGGGATCCGTGTCGGGGAAGTGCGCGCCCAAATCGCCGAGCCCGATCGCGCCCAGGAGCGCGTCACCGATCGCGTGCGCCAGCGCGTCACCATCCGAATGCGCCTTGAGCCCGCGGTCGTGCGCGAGCGGGACCCCGCCCAGGACGAGCGGGAACCCGCGCTCGAGGCGGTGGATGTCGTAGCCGATTCCGACACGATATCCACCCATCACCCCTCCGATTCCTGCCCCGCCTTGAGCCACGCTTCCAGCACGACGAGGTCGCCCGGTTCGGTAAGCTTGAGATTGGACGGCTCGCCCGGCACGACGGCGATGTCGGATCCGAGCCTCTCGACCAGCATCGCGTCGTCGGTCGCCTCCGCGTGCGGCTCGCGGGCGAGCGCGTGAGCGCGCGCGAGTATATCACGCGCGAAGATCTGCGGCGTTTGCGCGGCCAGGAGCCGCTCCCGCGCGATCGAACGAAGGACGCGGCCGGCGGCGACCTCCTTCACGGTGTCGCGGATGGGACACGCCGGGATCGCCGCACCGCCGGAGCGCGCGGCCCGGAGCACGCGCTCGATCAGCGCGCGGCTCACGAGCACGCGCGCCACGTCATGCACGGCGATGAAGGAGAGGGACCGCGTCAGCGATTCGATCCCGATTCGCACCGAATCCCGGCGTGTCTCGCCGCCCGGCGAGATCGCGATCCGGGCCCGACGCGGATTCGGGCGGGAAGACGCGGCGCGTTCCGCCTCGAGAAGGAGCGCCGGAGGGACGACGACGGCGATCTCCCCGACCGCCTCCACCTCGAGAAAAGTGTCGATCACGCGGTGGAGCGCGGGGCGCCCGCCGACCTCGAGGAGGAGCTTCGGCCCGAGCGCGCCCATGCGCCGGCCCTCCCCCGCGCCGGCCAGGATCACCGCAAGATCCACGGCTCAGCCCCGGTTCGCGGCGCCCGCGGGAGGACGGCCCGGCGGTCGCGCGGATCCTCCCGTGCGCGCGGCGAGGCAGCGGTCGATCGCTTCCCCCAGCGAGGCCGCGGCGAAACGCTCGATCGCGAGCGGTTCTCTTCCCTTCGCGGGCTCCGCCGCGAGGGCGTTTCGTTTGGGGATCACGGCGGAGCGGAAGCCGAGCCGCACCGCCTCCTGAAGCCTGCGCTCGAGCTGGGGCACGGGCCTCAGCTCCCCTCCGAGTCCGACCTCGCCGACCGCGACCAGGTCCGGGGCAAGCGGAGCATCGCGAAAGCTCGACGCGAGCGCGAGGGCCAGGCCCAGGTCCGCCGCGGGCTCCTCGAGGCGAATCCCCCCCGCCACGTTGACGAACACGTCGGCGCCCGCGAGCGAGAGCCCCGCGCGCTTTTCGAGCACCGCGATCACGACGGCGAGGCGCCTCGGGTCCACACCCTGCGCGACCCGCTGCGGGTTCGCGAAGTGGGTCGGGGCGACGAGCGCCTGCACCTCGACGAGGAGCGGGCGCGATCCCTCGATCGACGCGACGACCGCCGAGCCCGGGACCGACAAGCCCCGGTCGCGGAGGAGGCGCTCGGAGGGGTTTTCCACCTCGGACAGGCCGTCGCCGCGCATCTCGAAGACGCCGATCTCGTTCGTCGAGCCGAAGCGGTTTTTCGCGGCGCTCAGGATCCGGTACTCGTGGTGGGCGTCCCCCTCCAGGTAGAGCACGACGTCGACCATGTGCTCGAGGGTCCGCGGCCCGGCCACGGAGCCGTCCTTGGTGACGTGTCCGATCAGAATGACCGGCAGCGCGCGCTCCTTGGCGAGGCGAAGGAGCCGGAGCCCGCATTCCCGGACCTGGGAGACGCTGCCGGGCGCCGCGTTCAGCGACGGGAGGTGAAGCGTCTGGATCGAATCGATCACGAGAAGCGATGGGCTCAGGCGGTCGACTTGGTCGGTGATCGCGTCCAGATCGATCTCGGAATGAAGCCACAGGTGATCCGCCGCCCCGCGGAGCGCGATCCGCTCGGCGCGCATCCTCGCTTGCCGCGGCGATTCCTCCCCCGAGACGTAGAGCACTCCGTGTTCCGCGCTTCCCAAGGCGCCCGCCAGCTGGAGGGCGAGCGTCGATTTGCCGATTCCCGGGTCGCCCCCGATCAGGACCAGCGAGCCCGGGACGAGCCCACCGCCGAGGACGCGGTCCAGCTCGCCGATTCCGGAACGCCGCCGGTCCTCGCCGCGTCCCTCGATATCGGCAAGGCGTTTGGGCTCCGAGGCTCCGGTTGCTCCGGCGCCGTACCCGCGCTTCGAGGGGTGCGCCGAGGCCCGGGGCGTCTCCTCGACGGCGGTGTTCCACTCGCCGCAATGCGGGCAGCGGCCGAACCACTTGGGACTCTCGTTGCCGCACGCGGAACAGAGAAAGATCGTGCGGAGCGCCGCGGATGAAGCAGCCTTCTTGGCCATGCGTGATCTCCCGAGCGGAGCTTCGGGGCCGACTTACGCTAGAAGATACCTATCTTGATATAGCGCTTCGGGTTTTTCTTGATGTCCTTCACCAGATCGTTGGTGTTGCGGAGCGTCTCCTTGAGCTCGACGTAGAGCGAGGAATCCGCGATCGCCTTCCCCAGCGACCCCTGTTGGTTGTCCAGCCGCTCGACCACGCGGTGGAGCGCTCCCGCGGTGACGCTGAGCTGCTCGGAGAGCGTGGTGAGCCGCTGCGAGGCCGTTCCGAAGTCGCGGATCGAGGTGCTGACCTGATCGGAATTGGTCGAGGCGATCGTCTTGATCTGGTGCGCCGCGCTCCTGAAATCCAGGATCGCCTGCCTCAGATCCTCCTGATTCCTCTCGACCGCGGTGGAAAGATTCGAGGACATCTTCTCCAAGTTCTTCGAGGCGCGCTCCATCGTGGCCGGATCGACCGCGGCCAGGAACTCGTTGAGCCGCGAGGAGAGCTGCGTCGCTTCCGTGATGAGCTCCCCGGCGCCCGAGATCACTTCGGGGACGCCCGACTGGAAAAGACCCGGGATGGGATTCGACGTATCGAACCGGCCGGGCGCCGACCCGGGGTCCAAGGCCAGGAATTTCTCGCCCATGAAGCCGATGTTCGCGACCCGGATCTTCGCGTCGGGATGGAGGGCCACGCCCCGGTCGATCTCGAACTCCACGCGCACGCCCTGATCCAGGAGCCTCACTTCACGGACGATGCCTTTCCTCACGCCGCGCACCGAGACCGGATCCCCCTCGGATAGATTCCCGACCTCCTCGAACCGGGCGACGAGCACCCGCTTCTTCTGCCCGAGGCGGTACTCCTTGATCCACGCGATGCCGGCGAGAAGCATCGCGAGCGCGAGAAGGCCCGTGACCCCGACCTGGATGGCGGCTCGGCGCGACGTATGGTTCATCCCTGACCCTCTACGTGGGGAGGAGAGGCCCTTCGGCGCTCCCCTCGATGAACTGCCGCACCGCCGGATCGGATGACGCCTGGATCTCCGCCGGGGTTCCGATCGCATGGATCCGGCCCTCGTGGAGCATCGCGATCCGATCGGCGATATGATAGGCGCTGCGCATGTCGTGCGTCACGGCAATCGAGGTGATTCCGAGCCTCTCCTGGAGCCGTCGAATCAGCCGATTGATCAGGTCGGAGGTGATCGGGTCCAGCCCCGTGGTCGGCTCGTCGTAGAGCATGATCTTCGGATTCAACGCGAGCGCCCGCGCCAGAGCCGCGCGCTTCTTCATCCCGCCGCTCAGGCTCGAGGGACGCATGGACTCCGCGCCCTCGAGGCCCACCAGATGGAGCTTCTCGTGGACCACCAGGTCGACCTGCGTCCCCGCGATCCCCGTGTGCTCCCGAAGCGGCAGCCCCACATTCTCACCCACCGTGAGCGAATCGAACAAAGCCCCTCCCTGGAAGAGCATCCCCATCTGCTTTCGCAAGTCCAAGAGCTCCGCGACGCTGAGGGCGGGCACGTCTCTGCCGTCCACACGCACCACCCCGCGGTCGGGATCGATCAGCCCGACGACGTGCTTCAAGAGAACCGACTTCCCGGTGCCGCTTCGGCCGATGATGACGACCGATTCTCCCGGCGCGACCGCCAGGTCCACGCCGCGGAGCACATCCTTCGTCCCGAGGCGCTTCCAGATTCCCTCGATCTCGATCGAGGGCTCAGGCAAAGATCACCCGGAACAGGAACGACGCGAGGAGGTAGTCCACGATGAGAATCAAGAGGCACGATGCCACGACGGCGTTCGTGGTCGCGACCCCCACTCCCTCGGCGCCCCCTTCGCTTCGCAGCCCGTAGTAACACCCCATCGTGGAGATGATCGCCCCGAAGAAAACCGACTTGATCAGCCCCGAGAACACGTCCCGCAGATGGAAGTAGAGCCGGAGCCCGCTCGTGAACGTATGGCCGCTCACGTCGAGCGTGAGCACCGCGACCAGATACCCGCCGAAGATCGCGACCACGTCCGCGAAGATCGTGAGCACGGGAAGCATGAGCGTCGCCGCCACGACCCGCGGGACCACCAGGTACCGGGTCGGGCTGATCCCCATGGTCTCCATCGCGTCCACCTGCTCGGTCACGCGCATGGTGCCCAGCTCGGCCGCGATCGAGGCCCCGACACGCCCGCCCACGACGAGCGCGGTGAGCACCGGCCCCAGCTCGATCACCACCGACTTCCCGATCACGGTGCCCAGGTAAATCATCGGCACATAGTCGCGGAACTGATAGCTCGCTTGCACCGCGGCGACCGCGCCCGTAAATAACGCCACAATAAGGGTCAACGGCATCGAGCCGATCCCGATCGCCATCATTTGTTGCACCAGGAGGGGGAATTTTCGAAGGCCCCGGGGGAGCTCGCGGAGCACGTCCCCGAGGAGCATGAGAACCTCGCCCGCGTCCCGGAGCCCGTTGAGGATGAAGCGGAACGGATAGCGGTCGGCGAGCCGCTCGACGCCGGTCTGGTTCACGCGGGCGCTAGAACTTCGGCTCCGGTACGCTTCGCAGCGACTCGAATCGGGTGCACTCGCTCACGAACGCGAGATTGACGCTTCCGGTCGGGCCGTTGCGCTGTTTCGAAACGATGATCTCCGCTTTCCCGTCCCGGTTCGCGGGGTCCGCCTCGTACACCTCGGGGCGGTAGACGAAGAGAACGACGTCCGCGTCCTGCTCGATCGCCCCCGACTCGCGCAGATCGGAGAGCACCGGGCGTTTCGAGCCTCCGCGCGTCTCCACCGCCCGCGAGAGCTGCGAGAGCGCGACCACGGGGACCTGGAGCTCTTTCGCGAGCGCCTTCAACGAGCGCGAAATGGCGGAGATCTCCTGCTGGCGATTTTCGGACGACTCGGGCCCGCGGATCAGTTGCAGGTAGTCGATGACGATGAGCCCCAGCGGCACCTCGGACACGAGCCGCCTCGACTTGGCCCTCATCTCGAGGATGCCGATCGCGGCGGTGTCGTCGATGTAGATCGGCGCCTCGTGAAGCTGCGCGGCCGCGTTCTGGAGCCGCTTGTATTCGTCGTTGCTCGCGTAGCCGCGCCGGATCTTGTGGATGTCGACCCGGGCGAGGGAGCACATGAGCCGCTGCACGAGCGACTCCTTGGACATCTCGAGGCTGAAGACCGCGATCGCCTGACGCTCGGCCGGTTTCAGGTGCACCGCGACGTTCTCCGCGATGTTCATCGCGAGGCTCGTCTTTCCCATGGAGGGGCGGCCGGCGATCACGATGAAGTCCGATTTCTGGAACCCCGCGGTCATCTCGTCCAGGTCGTAGAAGCCGGAGGGCACGCCCGTGACGTGAACCTTGCGCTGCCGGTATTCTTCGATCGCAGAGTAGCCCTGCAGCACGAGCTGGCGCATCGGGTGAAACCCGGTGCGGAGGCGGTCGTCGGAGATCGCGAAGATCGCCTGCTCGGCGCGGTCCAGGAGCGCGGCCGGCTCCTTCCTCTGGTCGTAGCACTCCCCGACGATCTCGGTGCCGACTTCGATCAGGCGGCGCAGCGTCGCCTTCTCGTTCACGATCTTGCAGTAGTGCTCGACGTTCGCCGCCGTGGCCACGAACTGATCCAGGCTCGTCAGGTAGGTCGCGCCGCCGACGGCCTCCAGCTCTTTCCTGCGCTTGAGCTCCTCGACCAGCGTGACCAGGTCGACGGCCTCGTTTCGATCGAAGAGGACGACCATCGAGCGCCAGATCTTGCGATGGGTCTCGCGATAGAAGGCCCGCTCGTCGAGATGCTGGATCGCAGCGGCGATTGCGTCGCGGGAGAGGAGCATCGCTCCCAGCACGGAGCGCTCCGCGTCGAGCGATTGCGGGGGGACCCGTCCTCCCTCCACCGTATCGTCTTTTTCGAAAGGCCGGCGCTGCTCGACCGCGACCCGTCCTGCCGCACTCTCCATCACAGGCTCCTCAGCCCGCCGCGCGGGCCTTCAAGGTGTCGCGCACACGCTGCAGATCCTCCCACGCTTCGCGTTTCAAGGCGGGATTTCGAAGGAGCGCGGCGGGATGGTACGTCGGGATGAGCGGGATTCCTTTGTATTCGAACGTGCGTCCCCGGAGGGAGGCCATGGAGGCCTTCGTCCTCAAGAGCGCCTGCGCCGCCGAGAGGCCGAGAGCGCAGAGGAGCGCCGGCCGGACGAGGGCGAGCTGCTGCTCCAGATACGGCAGGCATTGGTCCACCTCGTCCTGCAGGGGTGTCCGGTTCTCGGGAGGCCGGCACTTGAGCACGTTGCAAATGTAAACCTCGTCGCGGCGGAGCTGAATCGCGGCGATCATCTTGTCCAGAAGCTGCCCCGCACGTCCCACAAAGGGAAGGCCCTTCAAGTCCTCGTCGCGCCCCGGCGCTTCCCCGACGAAAAGAAGCTTCGCCTTCTCGCTTCCGTCGGCGAAGACCGTGTTCGTGCGGGTCTCGCACAGGCGGCATTTGCGGCACTCGGCGACGAGCCGCGCCAGGGTGCCCAAATCATCCGGGAGGTCTTCCCGCACCGTGAGCCCTGCCGGGGACGGCACGAGCGACTCGAACCCCGGGAGCGCGAGGGGAGCCGGGGGCGCGGCGCGGCGCGCCTGCGCGGCGGCGGGACGTCGGGACGCCGTGGAGTCTGCAGCCAGCGCGATGCGCGTGCGTCCCCGGGCCCGCTCGCGTTCCAGCAGCACGCGCGCCTCGCGAGCCAGCGCTACCAGCTCCTCCCGCGGATCCTTCAACGCACGACCTCGGCTTCGAGCGCCCGCGCGACGCGATGCAAGATCGCGCGCGCCACGTCGAGCTTGGAGCGGAGCCCCAGGCGCTCCGTCTCTCCCGAGCGGTCGAGGAGGGTCACGTCGTTCTGATCGGAGCCGAACGCGGAACCCGGCTTGAGCGGGTTGTTGATCGCGATGAGGTCGAGCCCCTTTCGCTTGAGCTTCTCCATGCCCCCCTGTTCTTCTTCCTCGGTCTCGAGCGCGAAACCGACGATCTGCTTCTTCGGAAACTCCTTCCGAATCGATTCCAGAATATCGGGAGTGGGGCGAAGCTCGAGAGTCATTCCGCTCTCCCGGCGCTTCAGCTTGGAGGTGCTGGGCTTCGCCGGGGTGAAGTCGCTCACCGCCGCGGCCATGATGAGGGCGTCCGCATCGCGCATGGCCTCACGCACCGCGACGGCCATCGCGTCACCCGTGAGAGCTTCGACGCGCGGAATTCCGGCGGGCGGGGGCGCGCTCGTCCGCGCGACGATGAGCTTCACCTGCGCGCCCATGCGGCGGGCCTCGTCGGCCAGCGCGAAACCCATCTTGCCGCTGCTCCGGTTCGTGATCACGCGCACCGGATCGATGGGCTCTTCGGTTCCACCGGCGGTGACGACCACCGTGCGACCCCAGAGCGGCTGGCTGACGAGCGAGAGGCCCATCGGGCCCAACGGCGCAGCCTCCGGCCTCTTGTCCTCGGCCGCCCGGAGAGGCGGCACCGGCGGTGGAAGCCCCCTGCGGCCCGCCGCCCGGAGCCCGTCCCGCCCGGTCGCGAGCGCTTCCCGTGCGGCAGCGACGATCCTTTCCAGGGACGCCATGCGGCCCATTCCCCATTCGCCGTCGGCGAGCTCGCCCTCCTCGGGGTCTATGAATGCCACGCCGCGCTCGCGCAAGAGGCGGACGTTTTCGCGCACCGCCGTGTGCTCCCACATCGCGACGTTCATCGCGGGCGCGACGAGGACGGGGGAGCGCGTCGCGAGCAGCGCCGTGGAGAGAAGGTCGTCGGCCAGGCCGTGGGCCAGCTTCGCCAGGAGATTGGCGGTGGCGGGAGCAACGAGGAGGAGGTCCGCTTCGCGGGCCATTCCGATATGGGCCATGCCCAGGGAGGAAGGCCCGGAGCCCGGGAACCAGGGACCTTCGCCGAGCGCCTGGGCCTCGAAGAGGTTGCTGAGAACCGGGCCGCGCGTGACGGCCCGGAGCGCATCGCGGGTGACGAAGCGACGCGCGTTCCGGGTGAGGATGACGGAAACCAAGGCCCCCTCCTTGACCAGGAGCCGAACAAGCTCCGGGGCCTTGTAGGCGGCGATCCCGCCGGTCACGGCGAGAAGGACCCGCGCTTGGTCGAGCCCGGAACGCGTCTCCGCCACGGTAGCGCTACTCCTCGGCGCTCTCCGGCATCTCCGGCTTCAACTCCTCGGCTTCCGTCCTGTAGCGATAGAGTACGTTGCCCTTGAGCGCCTCTTCGAGAGCGACGTTGGTCACCTTTCCGCCCAGGTTGAGCCCGGTTTGGCGGCTCAGCTCGTTCAGCCGGCGGGCTTCCTTGGCCGCCACGATGATCAGCTCGTACTTGTTCGGAATATTGCTCGAGCGGAGCACACCTTTTTCGTCCAGCACATTCACCTCCAAAGGCCCCGAGATTCTCATCTCGCGCTAGGTTGATTCCATCGGAAGCCGGCGCGAGGCACGGCATGTTTCCGCCCGGATGATCGACGAGACCCGGCGGAGCGCCGACGAGAGATCGTCGTTCACGACCGCATAACCATACTCGCTCACGAGCTTGATCTCCCGGAGCGCGTTATCGAGGCGCAGCCGGATCCTTTCGTCTGAGTCCGTTCCGCGCCCCCGAAGCCGCTCCTCCAAGCTCGACAGGGAGGGAGGCAGCAAAAAGATGAACACACCGTCCGGATACGCCTTCCGGACCGCGCGCCCTCCCTGGACGTCGATGTCCAGGAGAACGTTTTTCCCCGCCTTGAGCCAACGCTCCGTCTCCCCCCGCAGCGTTCCGTAGAGCTCCCCGTGGACCTCCGCCCACTCCACGAAATCGCCGCCTTCGATTCGGCGGAGGAATTCGTCGCGGTCGAGAAAGAAATAGTCCCGCCCGTCCACTTCGTGCGGGCGCCGCCCCCGCGTGGTGGCCGACACGGAATATTCCAGTTCCAAGCCGGCCCCCAGAAGCTCCTTCACGAAAGAGCTTTTTCCCACACCCGAAGGCCCCGAGAGCACGACCACGAACGGGCGATACCCGGCGCCGAGCCAGGCATCCAGGTCATTCGATGTTTTGGACCTGCTCCCGGATCCGCTCAAGTTCCTCCTTCACTTCCACCACCTGTTCCACGATCGGAACATCGGAGGACTTGGAGCCGATCGTGTTGATCTCACGATTCATCTCTTGCAGGAGGAAATTGAGCTTTCGCCCCGGCGTGCTCTCCTCGTCCAAGAGCTTCCGAAAATGGCCGCAATGCGCTTCGAGCCGCACGCACTCCTCCGTGCAGTCGAGGCGGTCCGAGAGGATCGCGACCTCTTGGGCGATTCGCTCCTCGGGCAGCTCCCCCTCTTCCAGCAGGAGGTTGACGCGCTCGCGGAGCCGCGTGCGCGCATCGCGCAGCCGCTCGGGGGCGCGCTCCCGGATTTGCGCGACGCGGTTCCGGATCGACTCCACGCGGGCCTCGAGATCCGACCTCAAGGCCTGCCCTTCCAGCTCCTTCATGCGGATGATGTCGTCCGCCGCCTTCGTGACCACCTCGCGGAGCAGGGACACGTACCACTCGGCATTCGACGAAGGCTCTTCCCAGACAAATATGTTCGGGAGCGCCGCGAAGGATTTCAGATCGATGTCTCCGGACAGACCGTACTTGGACTTGAGCTCGCCGATCAATTCCATGTACCGGTCGGCCGTGCCGGTGTCGAGCTTCAGCGTGGCCGTAGGCTCGGTCTCGCGCTCCCCTTCGCCACCCCATGTCACGGCGAGCGAAATCTTTCCCCGGCTGAGCCTTTCCACGAGGAGCTTTCTCGCCTCCGCCTCGAACGCCGAGAGGGTCCGAGGCAAGCGGACCGAAAGCTCGCAAAATCTGTGATTTACGGATCGGACCTCGGCCGTGAGGCGCAGGCCGTTCATCACAACCTCGCCCCGACCGTAACCCGTCATGCTCCTTACCATATGTCGGGTTGGATCGCTCCTCGGGGGTAGAGCCCCAATGTAGCGCGCGGGGCCCCGGGAGTCAACTCGACCGCTCGCCTCATCCCCGGCTCCACACGGTGCCCTCCCCCGGCCCGAGGTGCGCGCCTAGTTACCCATTGACCGCCCGGACGCCGTATCCCTAACGTCTCCGGCCATGGCGCGCAGCTTCCGAGCCCCGCAACTCAAAATTCCCCAAGCACCTCGCGCCGCTCCAGAAAACCGCGGGGGGCACGCCGCGCGCGGCTTCGACTTGGTCCGTACCCGGTACTGGCCCCTCCTCGCGGCCCTCGTCCTCCTGGCCGCCCTCCTGCCTTACTGGCGGTCGCTCGGCTACGACTTCGTCTGGGACGACAAGGTCATGATCGGACCCCAGCTGGACCTACGGCACCCCGGCGATCTGGGCCGGCTCTGGCGCACTCCCTTCGATACCCTCCTCCGGGACCCGGCGCTGGATCGGACGTACTTTCGCCCGGTCGTGCTCCTGAGCTTGGCGGCGGATCGCGCGGTCTATGGCGGAAACCCGGCCGGGTTCCATCTCACGAATTTGATCTGGTACGCGCTCGCGTGCCTCTTTCTCTGGCTCTTCGCGTGGGAGATGTCGGGGAGGCCGATCCCGGCGGCTGTGGGCGCGTGCCTCTTCGCGCTGCATCCGGCCCACCCCGAGAGCGTCTGCTTCATCGCCGGGCGAACCGACGTGATTTGCGGCGCCTTTCTCTTCGCCTCGCTGTGGGCGGCCGCCCGCTGGGGGCCGCGCATCCGGAACGAGCTGGGGAAGCTCCTTCCCGCCTCTCTGCTCCTTCTGGCCGCGCTCTGGTCCAAGGAGGTCGCGTTCTTCGCTTCTCCGCTCCCCCTCCTCGCCCTGTGGACACGCGATCGCAGGATCGGCTCCGGCGGGCTCGCGCGGGCGGCGGTTCCGCTCTTGCTTTCGATCGGCGTCGCCTGGGTCAGCCGGGTGGCGGTCCTGGGCCCGCACATGCTGCCAACCGTTTCGCCCGTCGAGGGGACGGGGCCGGCCCTTCTGACGAGCGTCTCGGTGGTCGCGCGCTACCTCCCGCTCCTCCTCTTCCCGGTCTCCCTTTCGGCGCGCCATGAGGTGCCCGTGCTGACGGGCCCCGATTGGGTTTTCGCGGCGGGGCTTCTGATCTTGCTCGCGATAGCGGTCGGATTCCTTCTTCTGGTGAGGCGCCGGTCCCGCTGGGCGGTTCCTCTCTTCTTGTTCGCGAGCACGCTCGTTCCGCTCTGCTACGTCCGGATCATCGCGGGCGCGCTCCTCGCCGAGAGATTTCTCTTCCTTCCGAGCGGCGCGTTGGCGCTTGGGATCTCGATGCTCCCGGGAACTTCCGGCCCCTATCTCGCCGGGATCGCCGCGCCGTTTTTCTTGGCGCTCCTTCTCCCGCGGGTCGCGATTTGGAAGAACGACGCCACGCTCTATTCCTCCATGCTCCGCGATTCCCCGAACTCTCCCTACGTTCACGCCGTGCTCGGCGGCTACTATTACCAAAAGCGCGATCTCGCGCGCGCGATCGAGCACCACAAGCGCGCGTTCGAGCTGAAGCCGGAGTTCACCGAGTCGCTCCTCAACCTGAGCGCGGCGGAGGAGGAATCGGGCCAGGTCGATTCCGCGTTCGCGCATGCGCGCCTGCTCCTGCGCCTCCGGCCCGGCTACGCGGCCGCGTGGTACGCGCTCGGAAACCTCCATGTCCGCGCGGACCGCCCCGATTCCGCCGTGTCCGCGTATCGGGAATCGCTGCGGCTCAACCCTGATTTCGCGCAGGCGGAAAACAACCTCGGCGTCGTGCTGGAGCGGCTGGGCCGGACCGAGGAAGCGATCGCGCATTACCGGCGCGCGGGTGAGATCCTCCCAGGATATGCGGACGCCGCCAATAATCTCGCCCGCTTGACCGGTGGAAGGCCGCGGTGAGCGGGGTCGCGGACATCCCGTCCCTCCTCGGCCGGGAGGTCCGAGGCGTCGTCGCGCACTCGAGCCGCTCGCTCACGATCTCCTTCGGAGGCGCTCCTCGCGCGCATCTTTGGATCCATCTGGAGCGGAAAGACGCGTGGTACGCGCTCGCGCCCGATCTGCCGATCGAGCCCGATCCGCGCGGGTCGCGGTTTCAGGCGATCGAGATCCCGCTCCGCGACGCCCAGGTCGTCCTGGCACGGGCGCGCGCCGGCGGCCTGGAACTCCTCTTCGACGCGCGGGGCGGCGAGGAGCGCCGCCTTCGGCTCACCCTCGACGCGGAGGGGCCGCGCGCGAACCTGAGCCTGGTCACGGAGCCCGCGGGCCCGGTGCTCTGGGCGCTGCACCGGGAGGAACGAGGGAGGGCGACAGCCCGGCCCCACGAGCCCGCCGCGTCCGGGATGCCACAGGGTTACCGGCCGCCCGCGGTCCACGACGCCACGTCGGAAGAGGCGCGCGAGGCGCTCCGCGAGAGGATCGCGGGGACATTTCGCGCGGAGCTCGAAAGCGAGATCGAGCGGATTCTCAGGTCGGCCGAGCGGACGCTCACGCGCCGCGCCAAGGCGGCGGAAACCGACAGGGAGAAGGCGCGGGAGATGCAAGACGATCGCCGGCGCGCGGAGATACTCCTCGCAAACTTCGGGAAGATTCGAAGGGGGGCGAGCCGCGTCGGACTCCCCGATCCATTCGCGGACTCGCATCGAGCAAGGGTCGAAATAGACCTCGACCCTTCACTCTCCCCCGACGAGAACGCGGCGCGCCTTTTTCAAAGAGCCAAGAAGGGCGAACGGGGCGAGCGGCTCGCGGATGAGCGGCTCGCCGAGACCCGGAAGAGCCTTTCACACCTGCACGAGCTGCGCCGAGAAGCCCTCCAGATCGCGCCTCGAGAGGCCCTCGCGAAAATCCGAGGCTTCCTTGCCGGCGCGAAAATCAATCTGGGTGCACGGGGCGACGTACGAGAGACCCATCTGGGTCGACAGGCCGTCGCTGCGCCCCGTGCGGGACGTCCCGGGCGCGGAGCTCCAGGGGCGCACAAGTCGCTCCGGCCAAGGACGTACGTTACGAGCGATGGATGGGAGGTGTGGGTCGGTCGCAACAACGCCGACAACGACCTCATCACCCATCGATTGTCCAACCCCCACGATCTCTGGTTTCACGTCGTGGGAGTCCCCGGTTCCCACGTGATCCTTCGCCGACCCACTCGAAACTCCAAACCCAAGCCGACGACGCTGGTGGAGGCGGCTCAGACCGCCGCATTCTTCAGCAAGGCGCGAAAGCAGACGCGGGTTCCGGTGATCTATACCGAGCGAAAATTCGTTTCCAAGCCTCGGCGCGCGAAGCCGGGGCAAGCCATCTGCACGCGGGAGCGAGAGATCTTCGTGCGGCCCAAAAGACCCGGGACGCAGCCGGCAGGCTAGGAAATCGATCGCGAGGTGTCGGGCTAAGTTGCTGGATGGATCGAGTCGGGGGGGACCCTGAAGCTAGAGACCTGTATTTTCGGTGGGTCGCGGACGAATGAGGCACCCAGAGAGAGTCAGTCTAGGAGCCTTTATGTCCACTGGGACCTGAAGTAGATGGTTCGCCCTGGCCTTGGCATCCCCTGAGAGCTCCCCATCGTCCGCGGCCCCACACTGCCGCGCGAGACATCTCAAAGCCAATCCATCAGCGCTGGCTGCCCCACGTAAAAAGCATGGCACGTGCCGGGTGGCTCGAAAGAGCCTTGGGTAAAACGATGCGGAGCTATCTTATTTCTGTAGAGGCCATTGCGGGGCAGGACGGGCGGACCCCCTGGGCGGGTTTTGGAAGCCCGGCGCGCCATGTGGGACGTGAATGTCTCATGCCGACAGCGCCCCGAGACGCTAAGGACTTATGCCGCTGCACGCTTCGCCGATGTCACACCCCGACCCTGGCCGCGACGAGGATGTCACTCCTGTTAAACGGGTTGCGGGGGGAAGGAGCGGCTAGTAGATCTGCTTGAGGAGCCGGATCAGATGCCGGCGGGTGATGCCCAGCTCGAGCGCGGCCCGGCTTCGGTTGCCGCCGTTTCTCGAGAGCGCCGCCAGCACTTCCTCGCGCTTGAGCATGTCCACCTTGCCGCGCAATCCGCGTGACGGGTAGGCTTCGGGCGCCGCTCCCGAGCCAGGGTGGAGAATGGGCATCAGCGCCGCGCGATCGAGGAGCTCCTGGCGGCCCGCGCAGAGGTAGATCGACTCGATCTTGTGCTTCAACTCCCGAACGTTCCCGAGCCAGGGAAGGGACACGAGATAGTCCATCGCGTCTTCCGAGAAGAGAACCTGGCGCCCCTCACGGGCCGAAAGCTCGTCGAGGTAATTCCGGATCAGGAGCGGGATATCCTCGCGGCGCTCGCGTAGCGGGGGAAGCGACAGCACAACCTGCCCTAGGCGATAAAAGAGGTCCGCGCGGAACCAGCCTGCTTTCACCGCGGCATCGAGATCTTTGTTCGTCGCCGAGATGATCCGCACATTGAGCTGCCGCGATCGAACCTCGCCCAACCGGCGGTAGGTGCCGTCATCGAGAACTTGCAGGAGCTTCACCTGCGTGCGCTCGGAGAGCTCACCGATCTCGTTCAGGAAGATCGTGCCGCCGTCCGCGTCCTCGAAGATCCCCCGCTTCGTGATCGCCGCGCCGGTGAAGGCGCCCCGCACGTAGCCGAAGAGCTCGCTCTCGACGAGATCCCCGGGAAGGCTCGTGCAGTTCACCTCGACAAACGGCCGGCCCCGCTCGATTTCAAACGTTCGGAACATATACGCGAGGAGGTTTTTCCCGACTCCGGTCTCGCCTTGGATCAGGACCCGCGCCGGGGTGGAGAGAAGCTCGGAGGCCTTGCGCACCACCTCGAGGGCCCGCGCGTGCTGCGTGACGAAGCCGTGCGCGCGGGCGATGTCCTGGGCCTGCGAGGACGTGCGATGGTTGGGCCGCTCGGATCGGGGCGCGATGAGCCAGGATGGCGCATTCAGATCGCGCAGGACCCCTTCACATTCCCGGACCGCGTCGTCGAGCCCCAACTGCTCAAAAAGCGACATCGATTTGAACGCGTAATTTTGGGCTTCGCGGGAGCGCTCCGCATCCGAGGCGCCCTTTCCCCTCTGCGCCTGCTCGCGATAGGCCCGCGCGAGCTCGAACCGCTCGTGGATCGACTCGAGGACTCGGATCGACTGCCGCCCTTGCGTGTGGGCCTCCACCTGCCGGCCTTCCAGCGTGTGGATGGCGGCAAGGACGCGCCGGGTCGCTCCTTCCTCGAGTTGGTCCTTGAGCCGCATGGCGCGCTCGAGCGCGTCCTCCGCCGCCTTCATGCCCTGGACCACGTCTCCGCGCTCGGTGAACACCTCGGCCCGCCGGCGCTGAAGCTCGTGGATCATGTCCCCTTCGGGCGCGATCTGGCGGGCCATCTCGAACGCCTGGTCGTAGAAGCCCAGCGCCTCGTCTGGATGCCCCATTTCGTGGTGCAGATCGCCGCGGCCCATCAGGCAGAGCACCTGCTCTCGCGAGATGCCAAGACGCGCGGTGATCTGGCATGCGGCGTTCAGGTGCGCCTCCGCGGAAGCGAAGTCGTGCCGGCACGCGGCGATGGTCGCGAGCCCGATCCTCATGCGCGCGATCCCCGCTTCCCTTCCAATCTGCACGTAGTTCGTGAGCGCGCGCTCGAAGTGCTCGCGGGCTTCGTCCCAGGATCCGGCTTTCAGATGCACGATGCCGAGGTTGGCGCAGGTGACGGCGATGTAGGCGAAGTTGCCGAGGCGGGTGGCGATTTCCATCGAGCGGAGCATGTGCCACGTGGCCTGCCGCCAATCGGAGAGGTGGCGGTACAAGACGCCGAGGTTGTTGTGGGTCCGGATGACGCCGTCGTCGTCGTTTAGATCCCAGCGGAAAAGATGGAGCGAGGCTTCGTAGAATTCCTTGGCTTTGTCCAGGTCGCCGAGCCGGAAGTAGATCCGGCCGAAACAGTTGTAGGCATGGGCGAGCGGCCCGGTGAGCCTCGATTCGCGGAAGTAGGTGTGGGCGCGCTCGCAGGTGCGGAGCGCCTCCTCGTATTGGCTCAGCTCGATCAAGGCTCGCGCGCTCTGAAGCTGCAGACGCGCGATCAGCTCGGGATGGAGCTCGGCGGCGATGCGCCCGCGCGCGCGGGCCAAATACCGGAGCGCCTCGGACGCGTCCCCTTTGTCGATCAAGGCCTGCGCCGCCTTCAGCTCGAGCGCCGTGATGCGCGACTCTTCGAGCCCCAAGCGCTCGGCCGCCTGGATGCACTCGTTGAGATTCTGAAGGGCCGGAAGGTAGCTGTCGGCGCGCAGGAAGATCTCGGCGAGATCTTCCAGGGACTGCAGATGTCGCTCGGGATCTTGCGTGAGGCGCGCGGTCGATACCGCCGTCTCACGCTCCCGAATCAGGTCGGCCGTGGTCTTGTTCACGTCTCTTTTCCCGAAGCTCACCGGACTAGAATCGATGCCGCAATCAGAATCTCACCGTCGCCCAGTACACCCTCCAAAGAACGCCGAACAGAGTGCGACTCGACACCGTGGTTCTCGCAGCGCCCACCTTCGAGGTCGGGGTGAATCTCCCCGTGGTGCTCTCAGTGGTGCTCTCATTAGTGCTCTTCAATGAGGCGCATCTCTTCGGAGGCGGATTCGAGGGCGGGTTCAGCGTTTCGTCCGGCGAACCGGCCCACACGACGGTCGGGCCGATCGCGCTGGCGTGAGGCTGGAAGGTGATACTTACCGGAAGAGCCAGGAACACCACGATCGCGAGGGGAAGCAGAACTTTCGCTTGGTCGGTCTTGACACCGGAGAGGAGGCTCATAATCGCCGCACCTTCCCATGGAGACCAGGAGGCTTGCCCCCACCTGGCAATCGCGGTGGAGAGTGGAGGGAGGGAGGGGTTTCCGCCCCACCTTACGCTCCGTAGGATAGCAGAGAGGGTGTCAAAAAGCAATCTGAGGATGCGCCGGAAAGGCCACGCCGCACGCCTTTACGACTGAGGAGGGCTGAGGCGGGGTCCGGGCACGCGTTCATCCCCACGCCGCCGGGTCAGCCCCGTCCGATCCAAGTGCTCCAGAATGGGAACCGCGTACTTGCGCGAAACCTGGATCGTTTCCTTGAAGGCGGCCATCGTGAGGGTCGCGCTCTTTCGGAAATGGGACCGCACCCGGCCCTCGAGGTCTTCCCAAAGAGCCCTGGGGTAGAGGAGCTGCGACGTGATCTTGACGGCCCGCCCGCTGTCCGCCAGGTAGCGGATCAGCTCCCCGGGCCGCGCCGCGGCCGGGATATCTCGTTCCAGCTCGGAGACTTCGGGAACCTGAAATCCCCTGCTCGAGAGCTTCCGCTCGAGGTCCGCGAGGGCGCGCTCCTGCTCGGGCGTGAATCTCGGCGCCGCATCCGGAAGGGCGACGCGGTCTCCGTTCAGGACAAGGCGCTTGCCGCCGAGCAGAAGCTCGAGCGCCTCATCGAAAACGGGCGCCGGCAGGTCCCGGCCCAGGAGACTCTTGAGCTCCCCTTTCGGGATGCCGTTCCGGAGCCTGTTCTCCTCGCCGTATCGCGCCACGGCCCGGACGACTCGATCGAGGGAATCGCTCCACGCGGGTGGAGTGAGGAGGCGCCCGTCTCGCAGACGCACGAGCTTCGTCCCGGCGTCCACCGAGATGGCCGCTGGGACGGCGGAGGAGGCGGCTTCGGTAATCGACTCCGCGATCGTGCCGAGCCTGACTGAGGCCCCTTCCCCAGCGATTCCGGCCGGGCCCGCTTCATCCGCAAGCGCCGCCAGCTTTTCCGCCACGGACCCGGACCACAAGGTTTCAAGGCGGGCGCGGTCTCTTGATCCGAGCCGCGCGCGCTTGCTGGGAGCGGGATCGACCACGGTCGCGCCGGCGATCGTGGACGCGGGTGAATAGGAGCGGATCACGATTCGGTCCCCCGCCGCGGCCACGGCGGGCCCCTCGAGGCGAAGCTGCGCCCAGCATTCTTCCCCCGGGGCGAGGGTCTCCCGCTCGAGGAGCACCGCCCGCCCCAGAATCTCGCTCGAGCCGAGGTGGCACCGGAGCCGGGACCTGGAGCCGAGCGCCTTGGGGGCCGAGACGAGGAGCCCGAGCCTGACGTCGAGGATGCGCGAGGGCCTGTATCGCCCGGGCGTCGTGAGCCAATCGCCGCGCCGCACGTCGTCCCGGGAAATGCCGTGGATCGCGAGCGCCACGCGCTGGCCGGCCTGAGCCTCCCCGACGGTCTGGTCGTGCACCTGGGCCTGACGCACCCGGACAGGGAGCGCCGCGGGCAATAGCTCGAGCGAGTCCCCGGGGCGGACGGTGCCGTTCCAGAGCGTCCCGGTCACGACGGTCCCGATCCCCTCGACCGGGAACACCCGATCGATCGGAAGGCGAGCGGGCCCGGCCGCCTCCCGCCCGCGCACTCCGGCGACCGCTTGATCCAGCGCAGCGACGAGAGCGTCAATTCCCTCCCCCGTTGCCGCCGAGACGGGAACGACGGGGCTCCCGCGGAGCGGGGTCGGCCCCAGAAGCTCTTCCACATCGGATCGAACGGCCGCGAGCGTCCCCGGATCCACGAGGTCGGACTTGGTGAGCGCCACGACGCCGCGATCGATGTTCAACAGATTGACGATGGCGAGGTGCTCGCGGGTCTGGGGCATGACCCCTTCGTCCGCCGCGACGACCAAGAGAACGAGGTCGATGCCGGTGGCGCCGGCGAGCATGTTCTTGACGAACCGCTCGTGCCCCGGGACGTCCACGATCGCGATGCGCCGCCCGGACGGGAGTGTCTGGTGGGCGAATCCGAGGTCGATCGAGATCCCGCGTTCCTTTTCTTCCTTGAGACGGTCGGTGTCGATGCCGGTGAGGCGGCGCACCAGGGCCGTCTTGCCGTGATCGATGTGGCCCGCGGTTCCGACCACGACCGGGCGCATGACGGTGGCGCTAGGCTCGGACGCGGCGGATCGCGGCTCCGAGTCCCTGGAGCTTTTCCTCGATCCGCTCGTAGCCGCGGTCGAGATGATAGACGCGGGACACGCGGGTCTCTCCCTTCGCCACGAGGCCCGCGAGGATGAGCGCGGCGGAGGCGCGGAGGTCCGTGGCCATGACGGGAGCGCCGCTCAGCGAAGCCAACCCGTGGACCACCGCGGTATTCCCCTCGACGCGGATATCCGCCCCGAGCCGCTGCAGCTCGGCGACGTGGGTGAAGCGGTCCTGATAGACCGTGTCGACGATCGTGCTGGTGCCGTCCGCGACGGAGAGGAGCGCCATGAACTGGGCCTGCATGTCGGTCGGGAAACCAGGATAGGGCGCGGTGGTGACCGTGATCGGTCTGACCCGTTCCGGAGCCCTGACGCGGACGCTCGTCTCACCGACCTCAACCGATGCGCCGGCCTCCTCGAGCTTGGCGATGGTGGAATCGAGGTGCCGGGGTTCGACGCACGTCGCCTCCACTTCCCCGCCGGTGATCGCGGCGGCGGTCAGGAACGTGCCGGCCTCGATACGGTCCGGAATCATCGGCGCGTCGGCCGGATAAAGCCCGTTCCTGCCGGTGATCACGAGCCTCGACGTGCCCATGCCCTCGATCCGCGCGCCCATGGTCGCGAGGAATCGCGCCAACGCCTCGATCTCGGGTTCGCACGCGGCATTTTCGATCACCGTCTCCCCCTCGGCCGTCGCCGCGGCCATGAGGATGTTTCCCGTCGCTCCCACGCTCGAGATCTCGAAGGAGATGACGCTCCCCTGGAGGCGGTTACAGCGGGCGACGATATACCCGTGCTCGATTTCCACATCGGCCCCGAGTCGCTGCATGCCACGGATATGGAGATCGACGGGACGTGGGCCCCACGCGCAACCGCCCGGGAGCGAGACGCGCGCTTCGCCGAAGCGAGCGAGAAGCGGGCCCAGTACATAGATCGAGGCGCGCATCGTCCGGACGAGGTCGTAGGGCGCCTCGGCGTTGTGGACTCCGGTGGAATCCACGAAGAGCGAGCGGCTGTCTTCGCGCCGGCTCTTGATTCCGAACAGCGAAAGCAGCTCCAGCATCGTCGAGACGTCGCGGAGAGCCGGGACGTTCGTGAAGCGGTAGATTCCGGGCGCGAGCAGGGTCGCGGTCAGAATGGGCAGGGTCGCGTTCTTGGAGCCGCTCACTTGGACCGTGCCTTTGAGCTTCCGGCCGCCTTCGATCCAGACTTCGTCCATGCTTATCGCCTCGGTCGCTTCCTGGGGTGGTGCCTCTTCCCGCTTTGGTGCCTCTTTCCGCTTCGCTTGCTTCGTCTTCACGCTCATCGTCGCGTCCCTCGCATCCTTCCGATCAAGACCCTCGGCATCCCTGCGAGGTCGCTTTCGATGCGCGCTCCCGCGAGATGCGGCCCAAACAGCTCCATGCATCTATCGGCCTGATCCCCACCGATCTCGAGCGCGAGTAATCCGCCCGGCATGAGCCAGGCGGGGAGGCCAAGGGCCGCAGCCCGAAAAGCATCGAGACCGTCGGGCCCGCCGTCAAGCGCTTCCAGAGGATCATGGTCGCGGACTTCGGGCATCAAGCTCGGGATCGAGCTGCTCGGGATGTAGGGAAGGTTCGAGACGAGGACGTCGGCCGGCGAAACGTCGAGGGGGAGCCGTGGATCGCGAAAATCGGCCCGCTCGAGACGGAGCCGTTCTTGCACCCCGTTCCGGCGCGCGTTCCGCGCGGCGAGCGCGATCGCCTTTTCGGAGCGATCGACCGCCACGGCGGTCCACCCGGGGGGGAGCGCCAGGAGCATCGCGATCGGAATCGCGCCGGTGCCGGTCCCCAGGTCGAGGATTCTTCCCCGCGGCGATGCCTCTCCCAGCTCGGCGCCGAGCTCCTCCAGGACGAGGGCGACGAGGCCCTCCGTTTCGGGCCGGGGCACAAAGACGCCCGGCTCGACGTCGAGCTCGGCCGCCAGGAACGAAACCTCCCCCAAGAGGTGCTGGAGGGGAACGCGGCGCGAGCGGGCCTCAAGGAGCCGGCTGAGCCGCGCGGACCCTTCCTCGCTCACCGGGACGTTCGGGTTCGACCAAAGCTCGGACTTGGACGTCGCGAGAGCGTGGAGAAGGAGCGCTTCGGCGTCATGGGCGGGCGACGGAACGCCCGAGCGCTCGAGGAGGTCGCTCGCGCGGGCCAGGACGCTCCTGCGAGTGGACGGCGCGCTCGTTTCCGCGCATCCCCCTTGCGCCGCGGCGGGCATGGGGCTCTCTTGCGCGCTCACGCGCGATTCGGCGCGGCTTCGCCGGACGCGGCCAGCCGCTCCGCCTGCTCCGCGTGGAAGAGCCCGTCCACCACCTCGTCCAGGTCTCCCTGGAGCACGTCGGGCAGCCGGTACAGCGTCAGGCCGATGCGGTGCTCGGTCACGCGGCCCTGGGGGAAATTGTAGGTCCGGATCTTGGCGCTTCGGTCGCCGCTCGAAACCATCGATTTTCGGGTCTGGGCGAGCTTTCGCTCCTGCTCCTGAAGCTCCATGTCGAGAAGCCGCGCGCGGAGCACCTTGAGGGCCTTGGCCTTGTTCTTGAGCTGGGAGCGCTCGTCCTGGCACTGCACCACGATGCCGGTCGGGATGTGGCGGATCCGCACCGCCGAGTCGGCGGTGTTGACGCTCTGCCCCCCCGGGCCCGAGGAGCGAAACACGTCGATCTGAAGATCGGAAGGTTTGATCTCGACGTCGATCTCCTCGGCCTCCGGAAGCACCGCCACCGTGACCGCGGACGTGTGGATCCGCCCGCTCGCCTCGGTCTCCGGCACGCGCTGGACGCGGTGGACGCCGCTCTCGTACTTGAGCCGGCTATAGGCCCCCTCCCCTTCGATCGAGACGATCGCCTCCTTGGCGCCTCCGCCTCCCCCGGAGCCGCTCAGGCTCAGGATCTCCGCCCGCCAGCCATGTCGTTCGGCATACTTGACGTACATCCGCAGCATCTCGGCCGCGAAGAGCGCCGCCTCGTCGCCGCCCGTCCCGGCGCGGATCTCCACGATCACGTTTTTCTGATCGAGCGGGTTGGGTGGGAGGAGAAGCTTGGGCAGCTCGGCCTCGAGCTTGGCGCGCTCCGCCTCGAGCTCCCCCAGCTCCGCTTTGGCCATCCCGATCAGCTCGGGATCCTTCTCGGTGCGGAGCAAAGCCGTGTCCTCGGCGACGCGGTGGAGCACCTGGTCGTATCGCCGTGCGGCGTTCACGAGATCCTCGAGAGAGCTCCGCTCCTTGCTGATCCTTCGGAGCTCGGCGGGGTTGTGATGGAGATCGGGATCGGCGAGTTTCTGGGTCAGCTCTTCGAATCGGGCTTTCGCCCGTTCCAACGCCTCGCGAATGGTGGCTCCCTCCTTACAGGACGGCGCGGAGGGCGGCGATCGCGACCTCGAGCATGTCGTTCGAGGGCTCGCGGGTGGTGAGCCGCTGAAGCTTGAGGCCGGGCTCGCTGATCCATCTCACCCACGGCTTGTCGTAATGAGCCCCGGCGAATCGAATGATCTCGAAGGAGATTCCGGCGATCACCGGGATGAACGCGAACCGGAGGAGGCGGGCCTGCCACGTATCGGGGCGCCCCAGGAACGCGAACACGACGAAGCTCACGAGGACGACGAGGAGGAGGAAGCTCGTGCCGCAGCGCGGATGAAAACGGCTGAACGTTCGCGCATTCTCGGGTGTGAGCTCCTGGCCCGATTCGAGATTGTGGATCGTCTTGTGCTCGGCACCGTGGTACATGAAGACGCGCTGCATCTCCCCCCAGAATCCCACCCCGACGATGTAGAGGAGGAAGAACGCGAGCCGGAACGCACCGTCGATCACGTTAAAGGTGAGCCCCTGTCGGACGCCGGTCAGATCGGTGAGCTTGAGAGGCAAGTAGAAGAAGACGAGGAAGCCGAGCACAAAGGAGATCGCCACGGTAACGCCCATACCGAGCCCCAGCGTGCCGAAGCGCGCCTCTCCCCTGGGGTTCTTCTCTCCTACGACCACCGCGGCCTCGGCCGAGAATGCGAGCGCCTGGACGCCGATGCGGAGCGATTCCACGAGCACCACCGCGCCGCGGATGATGGGGAGCCCGAAGAAGGTGGCACGGCGCGAGATCGAGACGAAATCCTGCGTCTTGACCTGGATCGATCCGTCGGGCAGACGCACGGCGGTCGCGACCATCTTGGGCGAGCGCATCATCACGCCCTCGATGACGGCCTGCCCACCGATGGGCGAGTATGAATCGGGCATGGGAGAGCTCGGTTGGGACCGGGCGGGGCGGGTTAGGCTCCGGCCGTCGACTCGGCGGCCTTCTCCTTGATCCCGTACTTGCGGCGGAAGCGCTCGATCCGGCCGGCGGTATCGACGAGCTTCTGCTTGCCGGTGAAGAAGGGGTGGCAGTTGGAGCAGATTTCGACGTGCACCGTGTCCTTCACCGTGGCGCGCGTTTCGATCACGTTGCCGCAGACGCACACGATCTTGGTGTTGTAGTAGCCTGGATGGACTCCTCGTTTCATGGCGGCGCTCCCTTTATGTGTTCATCATCGCCAGGAACTTCTTGTTCGTCTTGGTCTGACTCATCTTGCCGATCAAGAATTCCATGGCTTCGACTGGGTTGAGTTCGTTCAGGAATTTCCGGAGGATCCAGACCTTGTTCAGCTCCTCCTGGCTCATCAAGAGCTCTTCTTTGCGGGTGCCCGAGCGGTTGATGTCGATGGCCGGGAAGATGCGCTTGTCGGCGAGCTTGCGATCCAGAACCACCTCCATGTTGCCGGTGCCCTTGAACTCCTCGAAGATCACGTCGTCCATGCGGCTCCCGGTCTCGATGAGCGCCGTCGCGACGATCGTGAGGCTCCCGCCGTTCTCGATATTGCGGGCCGCTCCAAAAAACCGCTTCGGCTTTTGAAGCGCGTTCGCGTCCACGCCGCCGGAGAGGATCTTACCTGAGTGCGGCACCACGGTGTTATGGGCGCGCGCGAGCCGCGTGATCGAATCGAGAAGGATCACCACGTCCCGGTTATGCTCCACGAGCCGCTTCGCCTTTTCGATGACCATGTCCGCGACCTGGACGTGACGCTCGGCGGGCTCGTCGAAGGTCGAGGAGACGACCTCTCCCTTGACCGAGCGCTCCATGTCGGTGACTTCCTCGGGACGCTCGTCGATCAGAAGCACGATGAGCATCACTTCGGGATGGTTGTCGGTGATCGAGTTCGCGATTTTCTGGAGCAGGACCGTCTTCCCCGCACGCGGGGGCGACACGATAAGCCCGCGCTGGCCCTTCCCGAGCGGCGTCAGGAGATCCATGATACGCGTCGGCATGTCCTCCGCACGCGATTCCAGACGCAGCTTCTCTTGCGGATAGAGCGGCGTCAGGTTGTCGAAGAGGATCTTATCCTTCGCCGCCTCCGGCGGCTCGAAGTTGACCGCCTCGACCCGCAGCAGAGCGAAGTAGCGCTCGCCGTCCTTCGGCGGGCGGACCTGGCCCGATACGGTGTCTCCTGTCCGGAGATCGAAACGTTTGATCTGGGACGGGGACACATAGATGTCGTCCGGGCCCGGCAAATAATTGTAATCGGGGGAGCGGAGGAAACCGTATCCCTCCGAAAGGATCTCCAATACCCCTTCCGCGAAGATGAGACCGTTTTTCTCGGTCTGCCCTTCCAGGATCTTGAAGATCAGCTCCTGTTTTCTGAGACCGCTCGTTCCCTGGATGCCCAGCGAGTGCGCGAGCTCCATCAGCTCGGCAATGGTCTTGCTCTTAAGCTGAATGATGTCGAGGCCCTTTTGGGAGGGCGGCGGCGGTGCGCTGCTCGGAGCAGGGGTTGCGGGCGGTGTTTGGGTTTGCTGTTCCATGTCGTTCTGCGACTCCTCGGTGTTGATCGTCGTGGCGCTCGGCGTATCTACGCCGCGTCGCCGTGTCGGGGTTGTTGAGCGGGACATTATGCCAACCGAACTGCGGTCCTCAAGGTAGAGGGAACCCGGGAATCCTGATACGTCAGTGGGTTGTTGGTTGGTTCCGGTGTGGCTTGGCGCGGGACCGCACAAGGCGATCCGAATCGGGGAACTTGCTCAGGGCTCGGCGCCATCCCAGCCCTAGGACCCCCTGGTTGGTCCGTATCCTTAGACTACCGATCCCCCGGAAAGGTGTCAAGGTCTATTCTGAAAAGCGTCCCGGCGCGCGAATCAAGGCGTCCGGGCGCGGGTCGCTAACTGGATTTCTTGGGAGGGAACGCGCCCTTCGAGAAGATCTGCCCGTCCATGAACGTAAACGATTTTCCCTTGGACCAGTAGAACCAGGTCTCGAACCGCTTGTCTCCCTCGTTGTAGGTATACACCTCTTCCGGGTAACTCTCCGTCTTGACCACCGTCTTGAGTTGATTCGAAGCGCCCAAACGATTATCGGCGGAATCGACCCAGACCTTGACCTCGGTCTTTTTCGTGCCCTCGCTCAAGGCCTTGTAGATGGTGTACTCGGCGACCGATTCCTCCTTCCTGCTCAGCTGGTTCAGGGCGAGGAAGAGGAACTGGTGGTTGGTGGCGTCCTGGGGATCCAGCTCGAGCGCGTGGCGGAGGGCGGCCTCCGCGCCTTTCGCGTCCTTCGCCTGGTACTTGGTCTGCCCCGCCAAGCTCCAGATTTCCTTGTTCTTAGGGTAGAGCCCGCCCGCCCGGTCTAGGATCTCGATCGCCTTGGGGTAGATCTCCTGATTGGCGTAGATCACGGCCGCGTTGTAGAGCGCGTTTTGCTTGACCGAATCGGACGCTGCCGGCTGTTCCACGACCGCGGCGTATCCGACCGCGGCGCTGTCGTAGGCCGCCTTCTGCTCCGGTGTTCCCTTGCCCCGCGACCCCGCGATGGCGTACCAAGCGTCCGCGATCTTGAGAACGTACCCCGGCGCGCTCTGGGGATCGAACAGCATCGCCTGCCGGTAGGCCTGGATCGCCTCGGGGTACTTCTTCGCGTTGTAGAGCCGGTTCCCGCGGGACATCGCGGCCGCCCGCAAATTCTGATGCAGCCTCTCATCGTCCGGTTTGATCGTGAGCCCACGCTGCGCGGCGCGTATCGCGTCGTCGGTTCGCCCCAGGAGGCTCAGAACGTAGGCAAGATTCTGGTAGGTGTCGAGCGACATGGGGTCGACGTACGACGCCAGCTGGAAGTCGTACGCGGCCTCGGCCACGTACGAGCCGCCCGCATAGAGCGGGAACACGGTCGTGTCGGTCACGGCGTGCTGCAGGTCGCCGAGCCCTTCGTAGGGCTTGTATTCGAGGCGCGTCGCCTCGTCGGAGCTGGGGGCGAAATAGAAGGTCACCCCCGAATCGGGGTAGCACCAGAACTCGTGGATGCGCCCCGCTTCGGTGAACCGGGCGTATTCGCGCGGCGGGCCGTACTGCTTCTCGATCTTGCCCTGAGGCGACCCCTCGTCGCCCGAGGAGCGCTCATTGTCCAAGCTAACGCTGCCCGCGCGGTTCAGGGCCGCGATTCCTGCATTGAAGAGCTGCGCGTTCTCGGCCAGGCGGTTTCGCTGCAGATCCTCAACTTTTTTCTTGTCACCTTTCTTGGTCGCGGTTTCGATCGCCAGCTGGAACGCGGCGCCCGCGGAAATGAACTCGCGCTGTCGCGCGCGCGCGAACGCGAGTAGCGACAACGCCTCGATGTTCGCCGGGTCCCCTTTCCGCGCGCACTCGAGAAAATAGGCGGCCTTATCGTAGACCTTCTGCTGAACATAGACCTTGCCGCTCGTGAAGCAGACGCTCGCGGAAGCCGGCTGGGCGGAAAAAGCCCCGAGGCACGCGATTGCCGCCGAAGCCAGATAGGGCTTCCATTTCCCGGTTGCGAATGGCATCCGACCTCCGAGTCTGACCCTTCCTTCCACTTTCTATAAACCGCGCGCGGGGTGCCGACGTTCCCCGATCCTTCGATTACAACGTCCGTCGCCCGGCCTGTCAAGCAGCTTCGCCCAACGGCCGAACGAGATCGGACACTATAACAAGCTCAAATGTAATGGCTTACAGCACGTGCCGTGGGTCGACGTCTACGCTGACGCGGAGGCCCGTCCGGGCTCTCGCCCGGAGGGCGGGAACCGCCCCCTTCAGATACGTTTGAAGCGTTTTCCGCGAGCCGCTCCGGATCAGAATGTGCCAGCGCTCCGCCCCCTGGATTCGCGCGATGGGTTTGGGAGCCGGCCCGAGAAGCTCCACCTCGACACCGCGCGCGAGCGCGGCAAGCGTGTCCCGGATCATGCCCGCCTCCCGGATGACGCGTTCTTTCTTCGCGCCGCGGATCTCGATCTCGACGAGGTGCCCGAAGGGTGGATAGCAAAGCTCTCTCCTTTCGGCCGCCTCCTGGTCGAAGAACATCTCGAAGTCCTGGGCCGCGGCGCACCGAAGCGCCGGATGCTCCGGATCGTAGGTTTGGAGGATTACCTCTCCGGCGCGCTCCCCCCGTCCCGCCCGGCCGGCGACCTGGGTCAGGAGCTGAAAGGTCCTCTCCGCGGCGCGGAAATCGGGCAGATAGAGCTGCAGGTCCGCCACGATGATCCCGACGAGCGTGACCATGGGGAAATCGAATCCCTTCGCGACCATCTGTGTGCCGAGGAGGAAATCGGTCCCCCCCGCGCGGAACGCGCTCAGGATCGCCGCCGCCGAGCCGCGCTTCCGCGTGGCATCGAAATCGAGCCGCGCGATCCGCGCCTTGGGGAAGAGCCGGGCGACCTCTCGTTCAATGCGCTGGATTCCGACGCCGCCGAACCACAGGTTCGAAGCCCCGCAGCCCGCGCACGCGGGTGTGAGCTTCCGTTCGGCGCCGCAGTAGTGGCACCGGAGGGACTGATCCTCGAGGTGCACCGTGAGGGAGACATCGCAACGCTCGCAGCGCGCCACGTCGCCGCACCCTCGGCACTGCAGATACGTCGAGTGCCCGCGGCGGTTCAAGAAAAGGATGGCCTGCTCGCGCCGCTCGAGGGTTTTCGCCATGGCGAGGACGAGCGGAGGGGTGAGGTAACGCGACCCGCCGGCCGGCGCGGAGGCCGCGCGATGGCGCAGATCGGTGATTCGCACCGTCGGAAGGGGCCTCCCATCGATGCGCCGCGTCAGGCGGAGAAGCCCGCACTGCCCGCGCTTCACTCGCGCGAAACTCTCCAAGCTCGGAGTCGCCGAGGCGAGGATCACCGTCCCTCCCAACCGCTGCGCGCGCACGAGCGCCACGTCCCTTGCGTGGTACCGAGGGGCATCGTCCTGCTTGTAGGCGCCGTCCTGCTCCTCGTCCACGACGGCAAGGCGGAGGTTTCGGAAGGGCAGGAACACCGCCGACCGGGTGCCGACGACGAGGTCGATTTCCCCCGCCGCCGCGGCGCGCCACACATCCGCGCGCTCCCGGGGACGGAGCGTGCTGTGGTAGAGCGCCACCCGCTCGAATCCCGCGCGGCGGAAGGAGTCGAGGGTCTGGGGCGAGAGGGCAATCTCGGGGACGAGGATGAGGGTCTGACCACCGAGCTTCAACGCCTCGGCCGCCGCGTGGAGGTACACCGCGGTCTTGCCGCTTCCGGTTACCCCGAAAAGGAGGAACGCGCGAAACTCGCGCGTGCGGAGCGCCTCCTCGAGCGCAACGAGCGCTGCGAGCTGCTCCTCGTTCAATTCCTCGCGCCGCGGGGGCGCGACCGCGAGCCACGCCGCCGCCTCTTCGGCCGGGCCGCGCGCCGCGCGGCGGGTGAGCCCGGTCGGGGAGGGGACGGCCGCCTGGAGCACATCACTCAGGTTGGCGGCGTAGTAGTCGGCCACCCAGCGGCAAAGATCGAGAAGCTCGGGGGTGACCACCAGACGGGGCTCGGGGATCCCCGAGATCCGGCGCACCCGGAATTCCGGAGGGGTCGCTTCGACTCCCAGGACGGTTCCCCAGACCCGGCGCGCCCCGACCGGCACGAGGACGCGGAGCCCTACCTCCGGGGTCTCCTCCTCCGGGATCTCGTAGACGAGCGCCTCTTCTCGGGCAAGGGGGATGGGAACGGCGACGCGGACCAAGGCCATGGCGCATGGTAGCACTCACGGAGAGGGAAAACCTGGGAGGCGCCTCATCGAAGCCGATAGGTCCGCGCGCGGCGTCCCCTCGGGCTCGAGCTTGTGGAGCCGAGGGGAGCCTACGCGGAGGGGGTGGGTCGCTCGGTGACGGTCTGGCCGAGCAGCTGGTTGATTCGCTCGACCAGCTTTCTGGGGCTGAACGGCTTCGTGATGTAATCATCCGCGCCGACATCGAAGCCCAGCTTCTGGTCGACATTTCGGCCCTTGGCCGAAAGGAGGATCACCGGAATATGCTGGGTCGCCGCGTTGGACTTGATGCTCTTGCAGACCTCGTACCCATCCAGCTTCGGCATCATGATGTCGAGCACGATGAGGTCGGGCTTTTCGCTCTTCACCCTTTCGAGCGCCTGCTCGCCGTCGAGCGCGGTGACGACCTCGTACCCCTCCATCCCGAGACTGAAGTCCAGGATGTGCACGATGTAGATCTCATCGTCCACGACCAGGATTTTCCCTTTGGACATCCGACTCACCTCCTCCTGTCGCTAGGCATGGGTTTTATCGGCCTCGTGGGCCGCTTCTCCAGCCCGAACTGGCTTCGTATTCTCCTGGAATTCAGGCATTTGGGCGAAGGCCTCGACCACCCTGGGGTCGAATTGGGTTCCCTTGCACTGGCGCAGCTCCCGCACGGCATCCGCGTGGCTCATCGCGTGCCGGTAGGGCCTCCCCACCGTCATCGACTCGTAGGCGTCGAGAACGGCGATGATCCGGGCTCCGAGCGGAATCTGATCTCCCTTGAGCCCCCGCGGGTACCCGCGCCCATCCATCCGCTCGTGATGGGCCAGAATGATTTCGGTCACTTGTTCCTGGAACTCGATCGGTTTCACGATCTCCGCCGAGCGCAGGGGATGGAGCGCCACCTCCGCCCAGGCCACGTCGTCCAACTTGCCGGGTTCTTGCAGGACGGAAAGGTCGATCTGTGCCATCCCGACGTCGTGGACGCTCGCAACGTAGGCCAACGCTTCCACGTCCTCCTCCTTGAGCCCCAGCTTCCGCCCCAGCGCCACGGCGCGGCCCGCCATCCCTCCCGAGCTCAGCTTGAGCCGGCTCCTGCGCGCGTTCTCGATGATCGCAGCCAGGGCCTTCGCGGTTTCCTCGGTTCGGTCCGAAGTGCGCTCATGGTCGGAAACGCGCTTCCAGGCCAGCGCGACCCGGTCCGAGAGGGAGGACAGGAGCGCGCGGTCGTCCTCCGTGAAGGGGGTGCACGAGACTTTGTTGTTGATGTTGATCACCCCGATCACGCGTCCGTCGATCTTGACCGGGACCGAAAGAAGCGATTTGGTCTCGTATTGATGGCCGTTCGGCCTGCCGAATCGCGGATCCTCCTCGATGTTGGTGACGAGGAGCGGCTGACCGTGCTTGGCCACCCAGCCGGCGATCGAGTCGCCGATCTTGACGCGGGTGCCGCAGACCACCTCCTCGCGCAGGCCGCGCGCGGCGCGAATGTAGAGCTCCGCTTTCTCCTCGTCCACGAGCATGAGGGACGCCGTGCGCGCGTTCATGACCTCCGCGATCATCTCCACCGTGAGCCGGGTCAAATGGTCCGAGACCGAGCGCGACGGGGTCCAGGTGGCGTGGGTGATCACGTTCGCGTCCCCGGCCGTGACCGGCAGGACCACGGTGAAGCGCGATCCCACCCCTGTCTCGCTTTCGGCCAGGATCTCCCCACCGTGCCACTCGACAATGCTCTTCGAAACGGTAAGTCCCAAACCGACTCCCGGGTACTCGCGGGAGAGGGAACTGTCGATTTGATAGAACTTGTCGAAGATCCTCTCGATTTCCTCTTTCGGAATGCCGATCCCCGTGTCCTCGATTTGGACGCGCACCGTGCGCCCTTCCATCGCCGTCCGGAAGGTCACCGTCCCGCCTTCGTGCGTGAACTTGATCGCGTTGCTTCCCAGGTTGTGGAGGACGCGCTTCAGCAGGGCCCGGTCCGCCTCGACCACGATCTCCGGCGCCGCCGACTCGACGCGGATCGAGATCTTCTTGGGGCCGGCCATCGAGCGCAGATTCTCGACCACTTCGTCCGTCAGCGTGATCAGATTGAACGGCTCGCGGCTCATGCGGAACCGGCCCGACTCGAGCTGGGACAGCTCCAGCACCGAATCGATGAGGCGCCTGAGCTTCAGGCTCTGGTCGTCGATCACGCCCAGGAACTGGCGCTGCATCTCGACGTTGGGAGACCCCACGCTTTCGAGCAGCGCCTCCACGTACGCGCGGATCGCGGTCAGGGGCGTACGCAGCTCGTGGGAAACGGTCGAGACGAAGGAGGACTTGAGGTCGTTCAATTCCTCGGCGCGCTCGGTCGCTTCCTCGAGCTGGCCCATGCTCTGATTCAAGCGCTCGTAGAGACTCGCGTTTTGGATGGCCACGACCGCGTGGGTGGCGAGGATTTCCAGGGTTTCCACGGTTTCCCGGGAAGGAAGCCGGCGGTCCACCGGATCGTCGACGGAAAGGTATCCGATCGCGGCGCCGTCCTTCGTGTAGAGGGGGACGAAGAGGACGTCCTCCTGATGCCACTCCCCTTCCTTCCGAATGCCCAGGTCCGGGGTGTAGCCCTCGTCGTCCTCCTTTCCCCAGAACTTCCGCTCGTGACTGATGAAGTAGGAGCGGCTGACCCGGAATTCCTCCTTGAGCCAGCTGTCGAATTCGGAGCGCGGGATGGGATGCTGCTCGAGCTTCCGGATCGCTTCGCGGCTCAGCCCGGCGAACGCGCGGGCCTCGAACTCTCCGCTCGAATCGTTGAGAACGCGCAGGAGGACGATCCGGAATCCCGCCGCTTCCGAAACGGCGTGGACGATCTCGTGGAGCACCTTGTCGAGGGAGAGGTTCGAATTGATGCTCGTCGCAATCTCCAGCACCTTCTTGATTCGGGCCGCCCGCCTGCGGCTCGTGAGGAGCTGGTAGCGGTAGAGATCGCCCATCTTGTCGCTGGCCTGGGTCAGCTCCTCGTTCCGGTGGATCGCGGCGTCGTACGACGAACGGAGCGATTTGAGCTCGTGCCGAAGCGAGCGGCGATGGCGCAGCTGCTCCACGATGAGGAGCACGGAGGCCGCGAGGGCCCAGATCAGCTCAACGGACGGAATCACGCTGGTACTTTCCGGTGGCGGGCGCCGAGGGAGCGCCGGGATGGCTCCCGCCCTTCCGGGCGAGCAGCCTCTCGAACTCCTTGACGACGCGCGGGTCGAACTGCGTCCCGGAGCACCGCTTCACTTCGGTGAGCGCTTCGGACTCCGGGATCGAATCGCGGTAGGGACGTCCCAGGGTCATAGCCTCGAACGCGTCCACCACGGCCAGGATGCGGGCGGCGAGCGGGATTTCCTCACCCGAGAGCCCGCGCGGATAGCCGTGGCCGTCGTAATGCTCGTGGTGGCTCAGGATGATTTCGTTCGCGCGCGCGGCGAATTCGATCGGCTGAAGCAGGCGCACGCCGTCGCGAGGGTGCGTCTCGACGCGGCGCCGCTCCTGCTCGGTCCACCGGCGTGAGCTCAGGATCAGGTCCTCGCCCACCGCAAGCATGCCCACGTCGTGGACGCGCGCCACGTACCCGAGCACCTCGAGCTCGTCTTCCCCGAGGCCGAGCTTCCGGCCGAGATCGGTCGAGAGCTTGAACGCGCGGCGCGAGGTCCAGAGCGAGTAGCTCCGTTTGGCGCGGATCACGGTGCGGATGGTATTCAGGGTCGTGTAGGCGTCTCCCGATGGGCCGGCCGCCCGCACGCGCTCCAGCGCGGTCCCGACCCGCTTCGAGATCGCGACCAGGAGACTCAGATCGTCGGCGTCGAAGGGAAGCCCGGTCGTCTTGCTGCTCACGTTCACGACCCCGACCGTTTCGCCGGCGAGCCGAAGCGGCACACACAGGAGCGATTTTGTCTCGTACTGCGGATGATTCAGCTTTCGGAATCTCCGGTCGTTTTCGATGTCGTTGACGAGGAGGTTCTCCGAGGTCTGCGCGACCCATCCCGCGATCGACGCCCCGGTCTTGACCCGAGCCCTCGCCACCATGTCCGGGTCGAGACCATGGGCCGCGCGAATGTGGAGCTCGGTTCCGTCCTCGTTGAAGAACATGATCGAGACGTTCCGCGCCTCCATCACCTCGGCCACCATTTCGACCGCGCTCGAGAGAAGCGTGCGCAGCTCCGGCATCTCGAAGAACGGCTCGAGCGAGCGCATCAGATTCCGGAATCCGCGCTGGACCAAGGGTAGCTCGACCACGAACCGGCTCCCTTGTCCCAGGTTGCTCTCGACTCGGACCGTTCCGCCGTGAAGCTCCACGACGCTCTTCACGATCGCGAGGCCGAGCCCCGATCCGCCGACCCGCTCGGCTCCTCCCTCTTCGACCCGATAGAAACGCTCGAACACGCGACCCAGCTTGTCGGGTGGAATTCCCATCCCGCGGTCTTCGACGATGACTTGCATCCGCTCGCCGGCCTGCCTCGCGTGAATCGTGATCGGGGAACCTTCCCGGGAGAACTTGGCCGCGTTGCCGATGAGGTTCACAAGAACCTGCTTCAGGAGGTCGGGATCCGCCTCGATCGCGGGCAGCTCGGGGGCGAGGTCGGGAACGACGGTGAGACGCTTGGACGCAAGCTGCGGTCCCACGGTCGGCAGGATCTCGTCCAGCAGCCGCCCCAGCTCCAGCGGTTCCGACCGGAGCCTCCGTCGTCCGGAATCCATCCGGCTCAAGTCGAGCACATCGTTCACGATCCTGGTCAGGCGGTCGCATTCCTCGTTGATGATCCCGAGGAACCGATCCTGCATCGAGAACGCGGGATTCCCCACGTTGTCGAGCAGGGTCTCGGTATACGCCTTGATCGAAGTCAGCGGGGTCCGAAGCTCGTGAGACACGACCGAGATCAGCTCGGATTTCATCTCGTCGAGCCGCCGCAAGGACGCGTTGGCTTCGTCGAGCCGGATCGTCTTCTGTTCGAGCTCCGCGTGCGTGCGGATCCGGTCGACCGCGAGGCCGATCTGGTCGGCGAGGAAAAGCAGCGCCCGGCGCCTGCGCGCGCTCGCTTTGAGCGGCCTGCTGAAACCCAGGAGCGCGACCCCCAGGAGCGAGGTCCCAACGATGATCGGCACGCCGACCAGGGCGTGAGGCACCTGCCCGCTCCAGTGAAGCTCCTTCCAATCCGCGGCCTCCATGCGGAGCGCGTCTTCGACGATGAGCGTCTCGCGCCGCAGAACCTGCGCGAGGAACCCTCCGGGACGCGGTGTCACCCGGCAGGTCCCCGCGGGCCCGTTGGTGCCGCGCCCAAAGTGGTCCCCGCGCAGCTCGCCGGATTCGTAGTCGAGCAGAAGAAGCGAGAAGAAATCGGCCCGCGCGAGCTCCAGCACGTGCCGCGCCACAGCCGCCACGAGCCCCTGGGCATCGAACGCGGACTGGACGGCAAAGCTGAGGCTGGAGAGCCCCGGGAGGAGGCGAAAGGCCGACCCGGCGCCGCGGTCGGGTGTGTCGTCGGGGCGGTTCAGCATCCGGAGAGCTCCGGCGGATCGGGCGTGGGGGATTCCACGGCCGGCATGATCGGTGAGCCGTCCAGCCGCCGGTCGGGAATGACCACGCTTCCCTGCATCGCCTTACCGCGCTTCTTGAGCTCCTTCGCGATGTCGCTCACCTGGGCGCTGTGTTGGATATCGCGGCCCTCGTTGCTCACGATCAGAACCGTGACCGACATCAGAGCGAATTTCTTCACGCCTCCCTGGCGGCTCGAGAGCACCGTGATATGCCCGCGCTTCAGATCCAGCTCGTCGTAGTGCTCCCGGATCCGCGAATCGAAGGTCGTTTGGATCGCGTCCGCGATGGACCGCGCCCGCTCCGGGATCGTGATCACCACGAAATCGTCTCCGCCGATGTGGCCCACGAAGTCCCCCGATATTCCGTACCGCTCGATCTGTTCGTGGAGCAGCGCCGCGACGAAGCGGATGACCGCGTCGCCCCGGGCGTACCCGTAGTAGTCGTTGTAGGCCTTGAAGTAATCGAGGTCGATGTGCAGGAACGAGAATTTCTCTCCCCGCTCGATCCTCCGCGAGAGCTCGGTCTCGATGAGCACGTTCCCCGGAAGACCGGTGAGCGCGTTCGATTGGAGCTGGGCGCGCCGTGTCTTGAGCTGGTTCCGGACGCGGAAGAGAAGCTCGTTTTGCGCCCACGGTTTCGTGATGTAGTCGTCGGCGTAGAGCTCAAGGCCGTGGATCCGGTCCTCGAAGGTCGACTTCGCGGTGAGAAAGATGATCGGGATGCGCGAGGTGAGGGGGTTGGCCTTGAGCTGCCGGCACACCTCGTAGCCGTCGAGACCCGGCATCATCACGTCGAGCAGGATCAGCTCGGGAGGATCGCGTCGAACTTCCTCGAGGCCGCGCACGCCGTCCTCCGCCGTGCGCACTTCGTACTGGGCGTCCTTGGCGTCGCTGAGCTGCTTCTGAAGAATGAACCGGAGCTTGGGATCGTCCTCGATGACAAGGATTCGCCCGGTCTCGGGCGTGGATGCGTCCTGGCTCACGCGTGACACCTCGAATTCCGTTTCATGCGCCGTGGCTTGCGCGTGCGGCTTCCGAACCGCCAAAGGGCGGAACTTGGTACCGCTCTTGGAAATGTTCGGCTTTCCCGATGGCGATCTTGAGCCGGGGTGTGGGATTAGGGTGCGTTCCGGGTGGGCTGAGGCGTTGCAAATTGCACGGTGGTGACAATCCAGGGGCAAAGGGCCAGTGACGCCCCACTTGCCCCGGGGCAAGTTCCGAAATCGAGGAGCTGCTTGGCCACGGCTACCTGCTCCTAGGTATCGGCGAAATTACGCGCCATCCCGGCTGCCGCTTCGGTCGTCAGGTCCGGAGAGCATGTCCCGGGGCATGTTGCAAGTATCCCACCGGCCGGTAGAGGGGGAGTGACGCCCCACTCGTCCCGGGACGAGTTGCGGACGAGGGTCGCCCCCAGTCAACAATTCAGACCGGCAACGACGAAAACGAGTCCAGGTTGGCGATGGCGGTGGCGGTGAAGGGGGTCGCTTGGCCGCCCTGGAGCCTCAGGGAGCCGGCGTACGCAATCATCGCCCCGTTGTCGCGGCAGAGCTTGGGGGAGGGAAACAGGGCCGGAATCCCCCGGGAATGGGCGAGGCCCGCGGTCTCGCGGCGGAGCAGCGTGTTGCAGGCGCAACCCCCCGCGACGGTGACGGCGCCGGCTTCGAACCGGGAGAGCGCCTGCGCGAGCCGCTCGACCAGAGC
>VBOW01000037.1 GCA_005893275.1 Candidatus Eisenbacteria bacterium
CGGAGCCTCGCGTCGGGAATCGGGTGGTGCTCGCGCTCGAGGAAGAGCTTAGCCGCGGTCTTGAGACCGCTCATGCTCAAGTCGAGCGTGTCCCCCTTGAGCCGGGCTTTGGGGAGCGGAACCTGATCCGCCCGCCCCTCTCGGGCGAGCCGGTCGAGGTGCGGCCCCGCCGGATACGGCAGCCCGAGGAGCTTCCCGATCTTATCGAAGGCCTCTCCGGCGGCGTCGTCACGCGTCGAACCGACGCGCCGAAAGACCCCCTTCTCCGGCACATGATAGATCTCTGTATGGCCTCCCGAGGCGACCATGCCCACATAGGGGGGGTTGAG
>VBOW01000038.1 GCA_005893275.1 Candidatus Eisenbacteria bacterium
CTGGCGAGGCTCGCGCCATCGCTCGACTTGCCGTTCCAGCGAACTTCATTCACCCCTGGCGTGACGTTCTTCGAAATCGTCTGCACGAGGCGGCCAGCGACATTGAAGATCCGTACGTCAACCCGTCCGGCCGTCGCCGAGGAGAAGCGAATAGCCGTTTCAGGATTGAAGGGGTTCGGGAAGTTCCTGTCTAGCCGGTTCGCAACCGGAGGAGCACCCGACCCCGGACCCACGCCCGACAGGACCTTCGTATTGTCCTGGAGCGCATAGAGCGGACCGTAGGTGCCGATCTGGAAGCCGGCCAGGGTAGCCCAGTTGCCGTACTTGTTCGCGTCCGTCGGGCACGGCCAGCAGGAAGCCGTATCCGTGGCCGCACGCGCCCCGCGGCAGCTCGTCAGGAACTTGTAGAGCACCTGCGCGCGGGTGTCGACCAAGTTCTCGCCACCTTGGCGAATGAATTGGATCGAGAAGCCATAGCCCAGAGCCTTGTTCCTATCATGATCGCTGATTCCGTCCTTCTCGGTCATGTAGGAAACCGCGGCCACGTTCGTCACTGATGCGAACGTCGGATACGTCGCCGAGTTCTGAGCGCTGGGGCTCCCAATCTTGGTCAACGCGTCGAAACGGTTCGGCGCCGGGCAACCACCGTCCGCAACATAGGTGAAGGTGCCGGTACCGAGAGCAGGACCCGCGGCAGGATCCGCGAACAGGTCCTTGATGACCGGGAACTGGTTCACGTTCCCACCGTTCCACTGGTTCGCCGCCGCGGCGACGCCGAAGACGTCCGCCGCCAAGGCACCCTCGTTCGGATGCGGCACGCCACCCACCGCCAACAACGCGGTGAAGTAATCGTCGCCCGAAGCAAAGATGCAGCGGTCACCGCCACTGCTTGGCGTTTCCGTCACCCACCATTGATTGATCAGCCTCGAATCGGACTCCTCATCCACGACCGAGGTCGCGGTGTGCGAGGATTCGATCATGATCCGGTAGGAGTTGGTCAGCAGGTCCTTGATGTTGTACTCATCCATATTCGGAAAGTAATTGCTCAACCGGCCGGCGCGGGTTCCTGCGAACTCGTGCCCACCGATGTGACCGCCCTCTTCCAAGCCCTGCAGCGTACGGTAGCGGTCGGCCCGGACACCCAGCGCCCGCAGAGCCTGCACGGTCGCGTGGCTGCCGAAATTCCACCGCGTGTAGCTGCCGTCCAGATCGAGGAGCGGCGTATTGTTGCTGCTTGCCAACTGCGACCCCGGTGCCCCGAGTGCGTAGGTGCTCGGAAGCACGTCGAACTCGATGATGTCCGGAGCCACAATGGAGCCTCCGGGAAGGGTCGGGAGATTCTCGACCTCGCGGGCCAACGCGTCCGACGAGAACTGATACGAGGTTCCCCCGTTGAGATCGACGCCCTTCCAGTAGTACTGGATCCGCGATCCGCGCGGCATGAAGTTCAGCTGGCTATAGAGCGTCTTTCCATTCACGCTGAACCCGCCCGGAAGCGAGGTGCCGACCTTGTCGCGCGGCGGCCAGTTCATTCGGTACTCCTGGTCGACGACGGTCGTGTCGTTCCCCGCCACGGAGAGGTTGTTCACATCCAGCTCGCTGGAATCGAACGGGCTCCAGGTCTTCGTGGTCGGATCGAACAAGCGGTAGATGATTCGGGGCTTGTCAAAGGCCGCCACGAAGTTCGGGTTGGTGTGCGCGATGGTCAGACCAAAGTTCACACCCTTGTCGAACGCATGGTGCCAGTTGACGCCCATACCGTTCTTCCGCAGTCCCGTGACGACCCCGAGCGTGATCGAGTCGCCCAGCGGGCTGTTGAAGTTGTCGTGCACGGCTGCGGCCGTGCCGATGTCGCTGCCGCGAACGCCCGGCCAGCACTGACCCGCAGTCACTGTGGCCGCTGTGCAGCTCCCCGGGGAGGCGATTGTGCCGTCGATGAACATCGACTGCGCGACCGCCCCGACGAATACGCCGAAGATCGGCGCCGGGACGCCCGTCGTCAGCTCCAGACGGAAATTGTCGTAGAGAATCCCGTAGAGCACGTCGCCGCAGTTATTGTGATCGGCGGCGAAGAACGGGATGCACTGAATGTTGTAGCGGATCTGGACCGAGTCGGCCTGCGTCGCCGCCGCCAGCTCGTCCCCATCCGTCCCCCAGGACTGCCTCGCCCCGGTTACGACACCGCCGCCGGGTGAAGTGTTGTCCCAGTTGCCCCAGGATCCGCCCTTGAAAATGCGGAACTCGGAGTACTGGACGTAGCCCTGGAACCGCGGGAGGTCGAGGTACTCATCCCATAGCGCCAGAACCGAAGCAACACCCGCCGGGATTGGGAACGTACAGACCACGATCGAGTTGAACTGGTTCGGGACCGTGTGGAAGGTCGAAGCGTTGCCACCCTCGAAAATCAGGTCGCCGAAGGTGTTCTTCGGCGTGCAGAGATCGGGAGTCGGCAGGTTGTTGCCCGCCACGAGCTGCCAGAGCGTGCCCTGGCCGGGTCCAACGCGGGCCGAGATCACCGGAGCAGCCCCTGTACCCTTGATCACGACGCCGCCGCCCGGCGGCACGGTCGTATCGGGCACGTTCACCGAGGCCTCGTCCGTATACAGGGCGCCGTTGTCGCTTACCGAAACGTTGTCCACCATCTGCCCATGACCGTTCTTCCAGCTTCCGTCCTCGGTCGAGAAGAGACAGTCGGACTTGAATACGAGGTAAAGGGCGCGATGCTGAGCCTCGATCACGTACGAGGCACCCACCACCGGCGTCTCGGGCTGATCCCCGGCGCCGGTCACCACTACGGTCCCGCCGGTCGTGTTCCCGCCGGTCGCGTTGGTGACACCCGGGCTCTCCGAGCCCGTCCACGCAATCAGGAGCTTCACATTCCCGGCCGCCCCGTCCGCGATGACGTGGTCCAGGGTCGGCCGTGCGTTCCCCACCGGATCGCGAAGCCCATCGCCGCCGCCGATCAAATACGTGAAGTCGTAGTTCTTCTCGCAGTTGATGTCGTAGGTGAGGACAACGTTGTAATTCGCGGCGTGCGTGCCGGTGTCAAAGTAGATGAACTGGAAGGTCAAGTTCGGGTAGCCGAACTTGGAGGATATATAGTTCGCGTCGAACTTCCCGCACCAGAGCATCCTGGATCCGGCGAGAGCGGCCGGGCAGTTGGTGCCGGGGGTGCAGGTCCCGTTGTCCGAGACGTGCCACAGAATCTCGCTCAGCGACTGGTCGGCGGTGCCGTAGGGCCCCGTCGTGCCTGCCACGTAGCCATTCAGCGAGTCTGCCTGCGGGGTCGTACGCGGCGACCACGTTCCCAGCGTGCCAGGAACTCCGTTCTGACGGTCCGCGCACGCGCCCGGATAAAGGAACCACGTGGTCGTTGCCTGGGACTGCTTGATCAGGGTCCCGCTCAGCGTCCCCTGATAGTTCCCGCCGAGCCGCTGCTGAAAGATCCCGGCACGATTTTCGAGCGGAATCGGTTCAGACACCTTAGGCGGATTCTTCAGCGGGTCTACTGAAACCGCGGCCAGCGCGGGCAGCGCCCACAGGCCGAGTGCCACGAGACCCAGCATGGCAAATAGGGTTTTCCGCATTTTCACATCCTCCTTAGCGTTTCCTAACTAGGAGTCCAATATCGGGAGGACAGTTGCTGGAACTTCAGAACACGGGATTCGGTACAACGAGTTGAGCTCGGAGTTGAGTACTGAGGACACCCGCTCGATGGGACAGTGCTCGAGCATTTCGGAGCGTCCTCTTACCAACATTCACCTACCTCCTTTCCTCGTGTATTTGTATTAGGTGACCTGATTTATAGCTCTTAAAGCGAGTACGCGCTGTATCCTTACGGAGCCTTCTCACCCCCTTCGTGGCGTATTCGTTTGAGCAGGGTATGCCGTCTTAATCTCTTTTCAGACACAAACAAAGCTGGCCGCCCCCGTCAGGCAATCGATGAGGCGCATTCGATGTGGTTTCAGGTGCTTCAGACGGTAGCGGCCGTGTGAGAGCAAGTTATTTTGCTCCCGAGTACCCGCCTAGTATACCAAAAAACCCGCTAATGTCAAACGGATTTTTGACCTGGAGCGCTTGGAAGGGCCGAGAATTCGGCTATTCTGATGAAGGTCTGGCGCACGCCCTCTAGGATCCCGAGCCGCCGTTTCCGTGTCACGGGGTCCTCGGCCATGACCATCACGGCCTCGAAGAACCTGTCGATCGCTGGCCTTAGGCCGAGCAGGTGCCGGAGCACCGCGGGGTAGTCCGGCTCCGGGCCTTGCAGGTAGGTTTCCACGGCCTGACGTGCCATTTTGGTCTCTAGGTGTAGGTCTGCCTCTGCCTTATCGCTGAAGGCCTCCGCCCGCTCGGCGAGGGGTTGCCCGGAAACGGCGATTTCCTCCGGCGGGGCTGTGCGGAGGATGTTGGCCGCACGCCGGTATCCAATCATCAGTCCCTCGAAATCGTCCGTTTCCCGGATGGCCTCGATCGCCCTCGCGCGTTCCCAGACATCGAGCGCGTCTCCCGGCCGCACCGCGAGCACCGCGGCGGCCGTGTCGTGCGGGATTCCCCGCTCCTCGAGGGCGCTCGCGACCCGCTGGACCCAGAACTCGCTGAAATCCGCCTGGCCGGGCGGAATCCCGGCCCTGTCGTATACCCTGCCGAGCCACGCGGCCAGGGCGGCAACATCGAGCCTGATTCGCTTTTCGAAGAGGATTCGTACGATCCCGTTCCCGGCGCGACGGAGCCCGTAGGGATCCTGCGACCCGGAGACCAGGAGCCCGGCCCGAAAACCCCCGACGATCACGTCGAGACGGTCGGCGATCGCGACAATCGTGCCTTCGCTCGAGGAGGGGAGAGGGTCCGTGGGCCCCCGAGGCAGGATGTGCTCCCGGATGGCCCGGACAACCTCGGCGGGCTCCCCCTGGGCGGCCGCATACTCGGCTCCGACGATTCCCTCCAGGGTCGCAAACTCCTTCCCCGAGCGAATCATGTCGCTGGCGAGGTCCGCCTTGCAGAGGTAGGCGGCCCGGCCCACGGCCCCCCTGGCTTCCGGGGCGAGCTGACGGGCCAGCTCCTCCGCGAGCTGGACCAAGCGCTGGGCCCGGTCGAAGACCGAGCCGAGCTTCTCGTGCCACACGATCTGCTTCAGCTCTTGAACCTTGGCCTCGAGCCCGGCCTTACGGTCCTTCTGCCAGTAGAACCGCGCGTCCTCGAGGCGCGCCCTGAGAACGGTTTCGTTGCCGCGCCGGATCGATTCGGCTCCCTCGCCCCGGCCGTTCCGGATCGCGACAAAATGGGGGAGGAGCTTCCCGGATTCTCCCTCGACCGGGAAGTACCTCTGATGGGCCCGCATCGACGCGACGACGACCGGGGAGGGAAGCTCGAGGTAGCTCTCGTCGAAATGACCCAGGACCGCGTCCGGCCACTCGATCAGGTTCGTCACCTCCTCGATCAGCTCGGGATCGGTCATCGCTTTTCCTTGCTTCGCCGCGCTCGCCTTCGAGACGAGCGCTTCGACCTGCTCCCGACGCTCGCGGGGGTCCGCGATCACGCCGCGATCCCGGAGCGTTGCCAGGAAGCGATCCGCGCTCTTGATCTCGAACCAATCGGGAGCGAGGGTGCGGTGGCCCCGCGATCGGCGACCCGATTCGACCCCGAAGCATTGAAACGGGACGACCTCTCCGTCCCACAACGAAACGATCCAGCGAACCGGCCTCGCGAAGCGGCCGCTGCCGTTCCACTGCATGGTCCTTGGAAAGGTGAGACCGGAGATCCAGGCCTTGAGGAGCTCGGGCAGGACCTCGCGCGCCGACCTTCCGGCATCGTGCACCCGGGCGAGCAGGTACTCACCCTTCGCCGTCGACACCCGCTCGAGCGCTTCCACCGGGATGCCGGCGCTCTTCGCGAAGCCGCGCGCCGCGTTCGTGGGGTGCCCCGCGGCGTCGAAGGCGACGCGGACGGCGGGCCCGGTCAGCTCGCGGGTCTCCGCCTCCTGCCGCTCGCCGACCCCCTCGGCCAGGAGGGCGAGCCGGCGGGGCGTGCCGACCGCCTTCACGGACGCGAATCCGATCCTCGCCCCCTTGAGCCCATCGCGCGCGAGCGACTCGAGCTGCCGGAGCGCCGGCGTAATGAACCCGGCCGGAAGCTCCTCGCAGCCGATCTCGAGCAAGAGGGTCTTAGCCACGCGCCGCACCCGCGAGCTCGGCCGGCGCCGGCCGGTCGCGCAGGAGCGGATACCCCATTTCCTCCCGCTGTTTCAGAAATGCTCCCGCCGCGCGCCGCGCGAGCTTTCGGACCCGGGCGATCGTGCCCACCCGCTCGGTGACGGAGATGGCGCCCCGCGCCTCGAGGAGATTGAAAAGATGGGAGCATTTGATGACGTAGTCGTAGCCGGGGAGGACGAGCCCGGCCTCGAGGAGCCGCTCCGCCTCCCGTTCCATCTTCTCGAACTGCTCGAAAAGGAGCTCCGGGTTCGACTGCTCAAAGTTGAAGGTGGACCACTCCACCTCCCCTCTCAAGAAAAGCTCATCCCAACGGATATCCCTCGACCAGCGAAGGTCCATGATCCGGTCCACGCCCTGGAGGTAGCAGGCGATACGCTCGATGCCGTAGGTGATTTCCGCGGAGATCGGATCCAGGTCGTATCCTCCCGACTGCTGAAAGTAGGTGAACTGCGTTATCTCCTGGCCGTCGAGCCAGACCTCCCACCCTAACCCCCACGCGCCGAGCGTCGGCGACTCCCAGTCGTCTTCCACCAACCGGACATCGTGCCGCTCGAGGTCGATCCCGATATGGCGCAGGCTCTCGAGGTAGACGTCGAGCACGTCCGGCGGCGAAGGCTTCAGCACGACCTGGTACTGGTAAAACATCTGGAGCCGGTTGGGATTTTGGCCGTAGCGGCCGTCCTTGGGGCGCCGCGAGGGCTCGACGTAGGCCGCTTTCCAGGGCTCGGGGCCCAGCACACGGAAGAATGTCGCCGGGTTGAACGTGCCCGCGCCCACCTCGCTGCTGTAGGGCTGGACCAGCGCGCAGCCGTAGCCCGACCAGAATTGCTCGAGCCGGAGGAGCATTTCCTGAAACGAGGCGGGGGGTTCGATCTTTTGCTTTGGATTCATCACCGTATCGCGACCATGGCGCTCAGCCCCTGTATTGCCCGAGCGATTCCGCGACCCGGCTGGCGCGCAACCCGTCGAAGCGCTCGAGATGAGCCGAGAGGAACCGCTCCACGGCCTTCGCCACCTCGATCCCGGGGTAGCGTTCGGCGGCCCACCCCGCGAGGGCCGCGATCGGCTGCGCGCTGAGGCCGACCATCACCCGCCGCGCCCGTTCGGAGAGGCGGAAGCTGCCCTCGCCCCCCCCGCACGCGCCGCAGAGGAGCCCTCCGCGAATCGGGTGGAAGAGGCCCCCCTCCTCGAGGGGACGCCGGCACTCGAGGCATGCCGCAAGCTCGGGAGCGTACCCCAAGCGCTCGCAGGCCTGAATCTCAAACCCGCGCACGATCAGCTCGAGGCAGGCGGTCGGGGCCCAGCTCATGGTCCGCAGCGTCTCGCAGGCCAGGTCGAGAAGCTCCGGGTCCCCCGATTCGCCGTAGGCCGCGCGCTCCAGGAACTCGAGCACCTGAGTCGCGGCGGCGAAACGGTCCGGATCCTCCCAGAGCGCGGGGAGCACCTCGACGATGTCGGTCTTCGAGAGAAGCTGGAGATCGCGGGAGAGCTTCCGGTAGAGGACCGCGTTCACCCGCACGCCGGGCTCGAGCGAGGCGCCGAAGCGACTCCTCGACCCGCGCGCCCCCTTCGCCACGCACCGGAGGAGGCCGAACTCGCGCGTGAAGAGGGAGACGATGAGGCTCGTCTCCCCGAGCCGGAAGGAGCGCAGCACGAGCGCTTCCGATTGGACGATCGCCATGGCTAGTCCGCCGCCGGGCTCACGACGCCCCCGGAGACCACCATCTTGAGAGCCTGCTCCACCTTGAGCGTCGTCGGGATCAAGCTCTCTTGAGGATAGAAGAGAAGGAATCCCGACGTCGGATTGGGCGCGTGGGGCAGAAAGACGCCGACGAGCGGCTTTCCGTCCGGGTGGGTCACCCCGCTCGCGGGGGACGCGGTCACGAAGGCGATCGCGTAGCGGCCGGGCGTCGGGTACTCGATCAGCACGACGCGCTGGAAGGTGTCCCGCTTTTCTCCGAGAAGCGCTTCCCCCACCTGTTTCACCGTCGTATAGAAGCCGCGGAAGACCGGCAGGCGCATGACCATCGCTTCCAAGATGCTTCCGATCTGCCGCCCCAGGAAATTGCTCGCGAGGAACCCGACGATGAGGATGATCACCAGCACGGTGAGGAATCCGAGCCCCGGGACCCCGCCCGGCCGGATGTACCCGCCGCGCAAGGTCGTGCCGAGGAGGTGATCGACGAAGATGAAGAGCCTCCACACCACGTAGACCGTGATGACCGCCGGCGCGAGCACGAGGAGGCCCGTGAAGAAGGCATTGCGGACGCGGTCCCACATGGAAGGCTTGGTGCGCGATGAGCTCATGGGTTGGGAGGTTCGGGTCAAGGTTCGCCGCGTGCCGGTCCGGCCATCATAGCATCGGTCCGGCCTCGCGCAAGAGGCGCGACTCGACCGCGGTCATGCGGCGACGCGCCGCGGCGCCAGCGTGATCGTACCCGAGGAGGTGAAGGAGCCCATGAATCGCGAGGTGCGCGACCTCCCGCCTATAGGGTCTCCGGGCGGCCCTCGCCTGCGCGCGGGCGGTGTCGACCGAGATGTAGATCTCGCCCAGGAAGAGGGGGCGATCGCGATCTTCGAGGTCGCCGGGATCGGCGAGCGGAAAGGAAAGGACGTCGGTGGGACGGTCGGTTTCGAGGAAGTCGCGGTTCAAGGCTCGAATCCGGTCGTCGCCGGTCAGAACCAGCGAGACCGAGGCACGCGGAAAACCCAGGATCCGGAGCGCGCGCCGGAGGAGCGCTCTAAGAGTGGTCGATCTTAAGCCGTGATTTTTCTCCGTAGACGCGACGCTCGTCGCCGGAACGTCCCCGCTCCTCGGCGGGACGCCGCCGCTCCTCGGACGCGGGCGCGCCGGGGTAGTGGACCCGCGCGTGGAAGAGCGCGGTGAGGATCGGGATGAAGCCCTCGCGGATCTTCGCGAGGTCCTCGAACGTGATCGGGCTTTCATCGAGCTGGCCGTCCTCCACGCGGGCGTCGAGAATACGAGTCACCACGCCCCGGATGCGGCTCGGCGTCGGCTCGGTCAGGGAACGGGCCGCTGCTTCCACCGCGTCCGCGAGCATGAGCACCGCCGTCTCCTTCGAGCGCGGCTTGGGGCCAGGATAGCGGAAATCCCGCTCCTCCGCGTCGGGGTCGGCTTGCTTGGCCTTGTGGTAGAAGAAGCTCATCAGCGTCGTGCCGTGATGTTGCAGGATTGCGTTCTGGATCGCCGTCGGAAGCTTCTCCCGACGGGCGATCTCGGCTCCCTCGCGCACGTGCGCCTCGATGATGAGGCAGCTCATCGTGGGGGAGAGCTTCTCGTGCCGGCTCCGCGCGCTCGATTGGTTCTCCACGTAGTACTCGGCCTTGTCGATCTTGCCGATGTCGTGATAGTAGGCCGACACGCGCGCCAAGAGCGGGTTCCCGCCCACGGCCTCCGCGCCCGCCTCCGCCAAGCTTCCCACGACCAGGCTGTGGTGGTAGGTGCCGGGCGCCTCGAGCATGAGCTTTCTCAAGATGGGACGGTTCAGGTCCGCCAGCTCGAGCAGCGTGATGTCGGTCGTGACCGAGAAGACGGATTCCAGGAGCGGCAGGAGGAGCGTCACGAGGAGAACCGAACCGAACCCCGCCACCACCCCCCACGCCGCGCGGCGGAGGAGCACGTCCCACCGCGCGCCGTCGACGAGCCCCATCGCGCCGATGGCGAACGCGTAGGCAACCGCCACCACCAGCATCGGGAGGTAGAAATCGCGGCGACGCCGCACGCCGGCCGCGGTCGCGATCGCGGCGATCCCGGCGAGCGCGCTCCCAGTGAGGAACGGCAGGCCCAGGCCGTAGACCACCGCGACCAGGAGCGAGGCGACCAGGGTCGCCACGAAGGCAAGCTCCTGCCCGAAGAGGACCGCCACCGTGAGCGAGAGCACGGTGACCGGGATCAGCATCTCGTACCCGCGAATCTGGTTCACGACGACCCACCCGACCCCCATCACCGCCGCGGTGAGGATCGCGATCAGAAGGAGCGTCGCCGTGTCGTCGTAGACCGGTCGGTGATGGAGCTTCAGGTAGCCGAGGAATCCAAAGAGCAGGAAGGCGATCAGCGCCACGCGCCCCAGGAGCCCCGGAATCTCGCCCCTCCAGTCCACGATTCCCTGGACGCGCGCGCTCCACGCGCGGAGCGATTCGAGCTTCCGGATGTGATCGCGGGTCGCGATCTCGTGGCTCCCGATGATCTTCTCGTCCTTGCGCACCAGCCCGTCGTACTGATTCACCGCCTCCCGCGCCTCCGCCCGAAGCGCTTCCGTGGTCGAGGCCTCGTAGCGGAGATCCGGCTTGATGGCCGCGGACGCGAGCTCCTGGAGCGCCTGCGCGGCCTCGGGACGGCTCGGGAACGCGCGCTGGCCTTCGTTCCACGCCATGTCGCGGATCGAAGGGAGGTCGTAGAGGAGCACCCACGGCGCCGCCACGCGCACGCCCTTCCGGTCGATGCGCGCGACCGGGGAATCGGTCTCGGCGCGCGCGGGGTCGCGTTCGGACAGGAGCCCCGCCGCGTAGGCCAGATCGGCAATCCGGAGCGCCAGGGTCGCGATCCGCCCCCCGTCGGGCCCCGAGAGGACTCGCACCGCTTCGCGGGAAATGCCCATCGCGCGGAGCCGCTCGGCGAGGCGAGCGGAGGCTCCCCGGACGTCCGGGTTCGCGGTCCGAAGCGAATCGAGCAGGGTCTTGGCCCGCGTTTCTACGCTCCCGTCGGAGGAGAAAACGGGAGCGACCCCGCGGGCCGCCGCGATCTGCTCCTGGCGGAGCGCCTCCCTGGATTTGAGAAGGTAGAACTGGAACGGCGCGATGAGATCCCGCTTCGCCGGGAAGCCCTCGCGAAGGGTCATCACCTCGAACGAGGGCTCCCTGGGAAAAAGAAGGCACGCGAAGAGGAGAAAGCCCGCGAAGAGCGAGGTGCGCCGAAAACGCCGGCTGATGCGGCGGACCCGTTCGAGGAAACCCGGCGGCTCGCGCCGGTGCGGCTCGAGCACGCGGAGCTGGTCAGCGCCCACCGTTCCCCCGCTTGTTTTCGTTGCTCTTCTCGTGCTCGTCGAACGCGCGGATGATCTCGCGGACCAGGTGATGGCGGACGACGTCGCGCTCCGTCAAATAGATGAACTCGATGCCCGGCACCTCGTGGAGAATGGACTGGATCTCCACGAGGCCGGAGGCGTGCTCCACGCCGAGATCGATCTGGGTCACATCCCCGGTGATCACCGCCTTCGAGCCGTAGCCGAGGCGCGTCAGGAACATCTTCATCTGCCCGACGGTCGTGTTCTGGGCCTCGTCCAGGATCACGAACGCATTGTTGAGCGTGCGGCCGCGCATGTAGGCCAGCGGCGCCACCTCGATCACGCCGAGGTCCAGGAAGCGGCGAATCTTCTCGAAGGACAGGAGATCGTTCAGGGCGTCGTAGAGCGGCCGAAGATAGGGATCCACCTTCTCCTTCATGTCTCCCGGAAGGAATCCAAGGCTCTCCCCCGCCTCGACCGCGGGACGCACGAGGAGAATCCGCTCAACCTGCCGCGCCTTGAGCGCGTGCACCGCGGCGGCCACCGCGAGGTAGGTTTTCCCCGTGCCGGCCGGCCCGATCGCGAACACGATGTCGTGCTTCTGCAACGCCGCGACGTAACGCGCCTGCCCCAGCGTCTTCACCCGGAGCGTGCGCTTGTCGAACGAGAAGAGCACCGGGCGCTCGTAGATCTGGAGCGACTCCTTTCGCTCGAGAGCGTCGGAGACGCCGATGAAGTTGTGGACGTCGTGCTCCTCCAGGACGGCGCCCTTCCGAACCAGGTCCGCGAGCGCGCTCAGAATCGCGCTGACCTCGTCGACCGTCGCGGGCTCGCCGCGCACGGCCAGGGAGCCGTCGCGGTAGGTGAGCCGCACCGGATAGCTCCGTTCGACCAAGCGCAGGTTCGAGTCGTTTTTCCCGAAGAGGGCGAGCGGGTCCAGGTCCTGAATTCCCACCAACCGCGTCGTCTCTTTCACGTCGTCCTTCTCGTCCTTCTTCTTATCGTTCATCGTGGGATCGATAGCTCCTGTCCAGGATAGATGAGGTTGGGGTCGCGGATCCGCCCGCGATTCGCTTCGTAGAGATCGGGCCACCGCGCGCCGGATCCGTATACTTGGGGAGATGCGCTGATCCGCCAGAGCGACTCCCCGGGCCGGACGACGTGGGTTGCCGCGCCCGCTCGGCCCGGCGCCCTGCGTCCGGGCTTTCCGGGGGATGCGCCGCCCGGCGCCCCTCGCATCCGCGACTCGACCGCCGTGCCGAGGGCGAACAGCGAATCTCCCTCCTGGCGCAGCCTGAGCGAGCGCGACCGGGTCCCGTCCAGCTCCCCGCGAAGCTCGACCAGCTCTGCCTTGTAGATCGAGTCCTGCCGCGCCAGCTCCGCGCAGTACTCACGCCTTTGCTCGTCGTTCAATTTCTTGAATTCTTTCTCCGTGTAATAGTCCCCGAGGGAAGCGTCCGCCACCCGGAGAACGGGCTTTCCGCACCCCATCATCGATGCCGCCAGCGCCACGACCCATGCCGCCGCCGGGAGCCCCCGGAGCTTCAACGACGGCGCCCCGCCTTCAGCGAATCGAGCCGGGCTTGCGCCGCCTCGGCGCGCTCCGCGGCGGCTTCCCTCCGGGCGGCGAAGGCCTCCTCCTCCGCCCGCGCGCGGTCCGCATCCTCATGCAGGCGCTCGGTCTCGCCCCGCAAGCGATCGAGCTGATCGGTGGGCGTCGGGCACGGCACGGTCGCGTGGCCGCACCCCGCAAGCCCGAGACAGGTTGTGAACAGGAGAAAGATCGCCGCCACGGGTCGGCCCGGCCAAATCCGAGCCGTTGTGGAAACGGCCACGGAAGTGTGGGCCGCAGCGCCCGTGCGCCCGATCAGATCGCGGCCAAAGCGAGCTAAGTTATTGATATTTATCAAGTTTTATTGATCCGGACCGGGCGGACGCCCGGCTCCTCCCTCTTAACGTAGGAGCGTGCCCCGGGGAAGTCAAGCCCGGTGGATCTCCCTTTCCATATGGAAAAGCAGAAAGGGTACCAGGTCAGGATTCGATGCGGATTTTCAGCTCGCGGAGCTCCGCGGGGTCGATCGGGGCCGGCGCGCCGTCCATGAGCGAGGTGGCGCTCGCGGTTTTCGGGAACGCGATCGCGTCACGGATGGAATCTCCGCCGTGGAACAGGATGACGAGCCGGTCCAGCCCGAGCGCGATTCCACCGTGGGGCGGGGCGCCGTACTCGAACGCCTCGAGCAGGAAGCCGAACTTGAGGTGCGCCTCCTCGGATTTCATGCCGATCACCCGCATGACCGTCTCCTGGATGTCCTTGCGATGAATCCGCACGCTCCCGCTCGCGAGCTCGTTTCCGTTCGCGGCCAGATCGTAGAGCTGTGCGCGCACGCGCCCGGGATCGGATCCGAGATAGGCCAGGTCCTCCTCCAGCGGCATGGTGAAGATGTGGTGCGCGGGTCCCCACGAGGACCGGTTTTCGTCCCATTCGAACAGCGGGAACCGGTGCACCCACACGAACCGGAAATCCTGGCTGTCGAGCTTGTACGCGGCGTTTCCGATCTGCGTGCGGAGGAGCCCCAGGACGCGCTGCACGAGCGGACGCCGGCCCGACGCGATGAGAATGAGATCGCCGTCTTTGCCTCCGACCGCTTCGACGAGCTTCGAGGCGAGCGCCCCCCCGAAATGCTTCGCGACCCCCCCGTCGAGCGAGGCGCCTTTGACGCGCGCCCAGGCGAGCCCCGAGGCGCCCGCCTGCTTCGCGACCGCCTCGTAGCCGTCGATCTCGCGCCGGGACGCGCTCCCCCGTCCCGGCGGCACGAGCGCGAGGGTCGCGGTTTTCGGCGCGCCCTCCTTCGCGGAGCGGAAAACCTCGAAGGCGCTCGTTCCCGCGATCTCGGTGATGTCCTGGATCTCAAACGGAATGCGGAGATCCGGCTTGTCGCTCCCGAACCGCGACATGGCTTCCTCGTAGGTCATCCGGGGGAAGGGAGTCGGAAGCTCGCGGCCGAGATCGCGGGTGAAAATGGAGCGCAGCGTGCCCTCCACGACCTCGAACACGTCCTCCTCCGTCACGAAGCTCATCTCGAGATCGATCTGGGTAAACTCGGGCTGGCGATCGGCGCGAAGGTCTTCGTCGCGGAGGCAGCGCGCGATCTGGAAGTAGCGGTCGAAGCCGGCCACCATGAGGATCTGCTTGTAGAGCTGGGGCGATTGAGGGAGCGCGTAAAACTTGCCCGGGTGGAGCCGCGCCGGAACGACGTAGTCGCGCGCTCCCTCCGGCGTCGGTTTCACGAGGAGCGGCGTCTCGATTTCCAGAAAACCCTGGTCCGAGAGGTACTCCCGGACGCTCCGCACCATGTTGTGCCGGAAGACCATGTTGCCCTTGAGCGACTCCCGCCGCAGATCGAGGTAGCGGTACCGAAGCCTCAAGTCCTCCGACGCCGTCGCCGTTTCGTCGAGCGGAAAGGGCGGCGTGCGGCTCACGTTCAGGATCGCGACCTGGTCCGCCTCGACCTCCATCGCGCCGGTCGCAAGGTCCAGGTTCTCGCTCCCGGGGGGACGCCGCTCGGCCCTTCCCTCGACGAGGACGACGAACTCGCTCCCGATGGCCCGCGCCTTCTCGAGCATCGGCGGCTCGAGCTTCTCGGGACGGAACACCACCTGCGTGACGCCGTAGCGGTCCCTCAGGTCGAGGAAGAGGACGCCGCCGTGATCGCGCACGCGATCGGCCCACCCCATGAGCCGCACGCGCTGGCCGGCATGCTCGGGGCGCAGATCGCCGCAGCGATGCGTCCGCTTCCTCCCGCGCAGAGGCTCGATCATCGAGGGGACTCCACGAGGTCCTGCCGCCCGAGGAGCCAGCGTCGGAGATCCTCGACCGTGCGCTGTGTCCCCTCGTCCCTGCCCGCCGCCATGTTCCTCACCGCGTATCCGTCCGCCCCTTTCGGCACGAACACCGCCCAGCGCGCGCCGGTCTTCGAGGCCCATTTCATCTGCGAGTTGGCGCTCCGCCCCGTGACGTCCACCACCACGCGGAGCCCCTTCCGGGTTTCCGGCTCCTCGAGCTGCCCGCGGAGCGATCGCGCGAGCGCCTGGGCCTCGACCTGGGCTCCGGGCTCGAGCGCGATCACGCAGACATCCGGGCTCTGCGACGGAGGCGCAGCCCCTTCCCCGGCCGCGAGGAGGAGCCGCTCCATCCCGATCGAGAATCCGATCGCGGGCGTGTCGGGTCCGCCGAAATCCTTCACGAGCTGGTCATAGCGGCCGCCGCCACCGACCGCGTTTTGTGCGCCCAGGCCCGCCGCGTGGATCTCGAACACCGTCCGCGTGTAGTAGTCCAGCCCGCGTACGAGCCGCGGCTCGACCTCGTAGGGAATGCCGAGCCCCGTGAGCGCGCGCTTCACCGCTTCGAAGTGCTCCGCGCACTCCGCGCAAAGCGAATCGAGCACGCTCGGCGCGCCCGCGATGACGGGCGCGCAGGAGGGCACCTTGCAGTCCAGGATGCGCAGAGGATTCGTGTCGAGCCGCTCCTTGCAGTCGCCGCACAGACGATCGGCGTGCTTCTTGAAATACTGGCGGATCGCCTCGCGGTATCGCGGCCGGCAGACCGAATCGCCGAGCGAGTTCAGGAGCACCGTGGCCTTCTTGAGCCCCACGTCCCCCATGATCGCCCGGAAGAGATCGATCATCTCGGCGTCCGCTTCCGGCCGCGCCGAGCCCAGGAGCTCGGCGCCGATCTGCCAGAACTGGCGGTAGCGGCCCGCCTGGGGTCGCTCGTACCGGAACATCGGGCCCATGTAGTAGAGCCTCGCCGGAGATTCGGCGCGGAGCGCCGGGTTTTCGAGGTAGGCGCGCACGAGCGGGGCGGTGCCTTCCGGTCTCAGCGTGAGGGAGCGGCCCTTGCGGTCCTGGAAGGTGTAGAGCTCCTTCCGCACGATATCGGTGGATTCACCGACGCTCCGGACGAAGAGCTCGGTCGCCTCGAAGAGCGGTGTGCGGACCTCGCGGTAGCCGTAGAGCGCCATGGCCGCGCGCGTGCGCTCCTCGAGCCAGTGCCAGCGCTCGATCTCCCCTGGCAGGATATCGCGGGTGCCCCGCGGCACCTGAAACTTCATCGGTTCTCCCCTTCGGGCGCCGCGCCCGGCGCCGCCTCGCGCCGCTTGCGGATCGGATGGATCCGCACGTACTGCGTGAAGAGCACGGCGAGCGTCACCGCCGCGAAGTCGACCGCCCAATCTCGGATATCGCTGCTGCGGCCGGGCGTGAGCCTCTGATACAGCTCGTCCATCCCGCCCACGAGCCCGCCGAGGACGACCGTGCCCAGGGCCCAGAGCATTCCCCGCTGCCCGCCGACCGTGAAACGAAACGCCCGCCCGAGAAGAAGCCCGAAGAGAGAATACTCGGTCAGGTGCTCGAGCTTGTCCATGTACGGAAAGAACACCGGGATGTCGCGTCCGGGAATGGAGGACGCGCCGAAGATGAGCGCCATGTAGAGCAAGACGGGGAGCCAGTAGTAGAAAAAGAGCGACGCGCGCGTTCGCGTCGCCATGTCGCCCCCTTCGGCTCGGATCATGAGGAATCGCGGGAGACCCGCCCTTGCGGCGGACCCCCCGCGTGGAATCTACGGCCGGTCAAACCGGCTCACGCTCCAGATATTCGTGCCGCGCCGCTCGGTATCGTAGAAGCCGTTCGTGCCGTATCCGTCGATTCGATTGGACACGAAGAAAATCTTGATGCCGTCGCTGGAAAACCTCGGGTGGAATTCGTCGGCGATCCCTCGGGTGACGGGCCGCGCCGACGCGGGATCCGAAGCGTTGGCGTTGATGATCCAAAGGTCCCGATCCGTGCGACCGGGCGCCCGTTTGGCGAACACGATGTGTTGCCCGTCGGGCGACCAATCGGGCTCGGCCGCAGCGGAGTCCGGAAGCCATTGTGGGAAAGACGAGCTGCTGCTGTTGCCGGAAACGCTCAGCTTGTAGAGACCCAGGGATTTCCGCGCGTTGAGGGATTGATAGTTGGTGTACGACTCAACCACGATGGAATCTCCCGATCCTTTCCACCCTCCGTTCACATAAGCGGTCAAGACCTCCGTCTGGTTCGAATCGGCAAGCGGGAACGGCGGAAACGCGAAGTTGGAGACATCGCGCACCCAGGGCTTCGGCCTTCCGAAATTGAACGAGAGGCTGTCGGTGTGATAGAGGAGCATCGGGCCGCTCGGCGCGAATCTCGGTCCCCCCGGGAAGGCGTTCGTGTTCGAGTTCCAGCTCACGACCGGGAGCGCCGTCGTGGTGTCGCCCCCCGTAGGAGGGACCATCCAGATCGAGGGCCCGCCGTCGCTGCCGCGCCTGCGCGCCGAGAATACGACCCGCGATCCGTCCGACTGGGCCGTCGGCGAGGTCACCTGCCAGAAATCCTGCGTGATCTGCTCCGGCGCGCCCAGCGGCATGGCGAGCGCCCAGACATCCGACTCGCCGGTCGAAGAGTTGCGAACCTCCGCGTAATAGATCCTTCCCCCCGCCGGAGGCGCCACGTCGAACTTGACCGCGACCGAGCGCGTCCAGCGCTCGAACTCGTTGTCGACGTATACCTGGAACGTGCGCGTTTTGAAGAAATCCACGTTGTTCAGATCGTCGTGCGCCTGGATCGAGACGGTCACCGGATAGACGCCGATCGAATCAGGCGGCGTCCAGTGAACGGTCTGACTCGTGGAGTCGGCCAGGATGCCCGCGGCCGCGGTCCAGTGATACCGCACGGCGTAGCCGCGCGGATTCGTCACGATGGCGGTGAGCGCGTTCAAAATCCCCCGAACGGCCGGCTCGTGATCGGTGCTCAGGTTCGCGATCACGGGCGTGAAGGCGCCCTCGACGTTGAGGGTCTTGTCTTTGGAGCAGCCGGTGAGGATCAGAAGGACAAGGATCCCCACCCGGAGCCCACGATTGCGATTCATGGAAGGGAAATGCTCCTTTCTGGGGGACACGGCGGTAGCGCGAAACCCTATCAGGTACCGGTGGCTTCCGTCAACCCGGCGGCTGTGGGGAGTAGGGCTCGGCGCGAAGGAAATGAGCCTCCGCGTCGCGCAACATCGCGAGAAACTCCTCCGGAGTTTCGCTCCGCCGGAGCGAGTCCCGGACCGTTTCTTCCTTGAGGAGGCGGGAGACGTTGGCCAGCGCCTTCACGTGGGGACCCCGAAGGCTCTCGGGAGAGACGAGGAGAATGAACAGGGTCGCCGGCTCGCCGTCCATCGAATCGAAATCGACCCCGAGCCGGGACACGCCGCACGCGGCGACGAGCTGATCCAAGAGCCGCGTCTTTCCGTGCGGGATCGCGACGCCGTTTCCGATCCCGGTCGACATCATGGACTCTCGCTGGAGCACCTTGCTCAGGATCTCACCCTTCGTGTCCACGCGGTGCGCGGACTCAAGGAGCTGCACCAGCTCCTTGATGCACGATTCCTTGTCGCGGGCCTTGAGCGAGAGCGAGATCGCGTCTTCGTTCAGCAATTCGGACAGATGCATTCGGCTCTCCGGCTGGTCCGAGACTCGGCTCGGAGACGAAACGGGCGGGCGGCTCACATGCTCCAGGGAGCCGCCACGTTATCCGCCGTGCTCCGGAAGCGTCAAGCGGAAAACGCCTTGGCGAGCCTCTCGAACCGGAGCTCCTCACCGCGCCCCTTCACGCTGATGTGAACGGCGTCGCCCGGATGAAACTCGCCCTTCAGCAATCCCGCGGCGAGCGGGTTCTGAATGCGGCGCTCGATCAAGCGACGGAGCGGACGCGCGCCGAAAACCGGGTCGTATCCTTCGCGCGCCAGGAAATCGAGCACCTCGTCGTCCGCCTCGAGGGAAATCTCTTTCTCCTTGAGGCGCCGCTCCACCTTGCCCAGCTCGAGCTTGACGATCTGCCGGAGCGACTCTCTCGAGAGCGGCTCGAAGATCAGGATCTCGTCGATTCGGTTCAGGAGCTCCGGACGGAAATGTCCCCGGAGGGCCGCCATGAGGCGGTTCCGCATGGCCTCGCCCGACTCCCCGCCCGACTCGAGGATGAGATCGCTTCCGATATTGCTCGTCATCGCGATCAGCGTGTTCCTGAAATCGACGGTCCTTCCCTGCCCGTCCGTGAGCCGCCCGTCCTCCAGGATCTGAAGCAGGATCTGGGCGACATCGGGATGCGCCTTCTCGATTTCATCGAGGAGGACCACCGAATAGGGGCGCCGGCGCACCGCTTCCGTGAGCTGACCCCCTTCCTCGAAGCCGACGTACCCCGGCGGGGAGCCGATGAGGCGGGCGACGGAGTGCTTCTCCATGTATTCCGACATGTCGATCCGAACCATCGCGCGCTCGTCGTCGAAGAGAAATTCCGCCAGCGCGCGCACCAGCTCCGTTTTTCCCACACCGGTCGGGCCGAGGAAGAGAAACGAGCCGAGCGGGCGGTTGGGGTCCTGGAGCCCCGCCCGGGCGCGCCGGACCGCGTCCGACACGGCTCGAACCGCCTCGTCTTGGCCCACGACCCGCTGCGTGAGGCGCTCCTCCATGTGCAGCAGCTTCGCCAGCTCCCCCTCGAGGAGCCGTTGCACCGGAATGCCGCTCCACCGCGCGACCACCTCGGCGATGTCCTCCGCGTCCACCTCCTCTTTCAGGATCTTGAGGTCCTTCTGGAGGGTGGCGAGATCGGTGCTCAGCTTCTGAAGCTCCTTCTCGAGGCCGGCGATCGATCCGTAACGGATTTCCGCGACGCGTCCGAGATCCCCCGCGCGCTCCGCCCGCTGCTCCTCGATCTTCAGGCTCTCGATCCGCTCCTTCGTTTGCCGGATCTTCCCGATCAGGTCGCGCTCCTTCTCCCAGTGCGCGCGGAGCCGCCCCAGCTCCTTCTCGGACCGGGCGATCTCCTCCTCGATCTCGCGCCGGCGCTCCTTCGAGACCGGGTCGCGCTCCCGCTCGAGCGCTCGGAGCTCGATCTCGAGCTGGCGTTTCCTCCGCTCGAGGACGTCGATCTCGGCCGGCATGCTGTCGATCTCGATCCGGAGCCGCGAGGCCGCTTCGTCGATCAGATCGATCGCCTTGTCGGGAAGCTGGCGCTCGGTCAGATACCGGTGCGAGAGCGTCGCCGCGGCTATGAGCGCGGCGTCCTGGATTTTCACGCCGTGGTGGACTTCGTAGCGCTCCTTCAGGCCCCGGAGGATCGCGATCGTGTCCTCGACCGAGGGCTCGCCGACGAGGATCGGCTGGAAACGCCTCTCGAGCGCGGCGTCCTTCTCGATCCGCTTCCGATACTCGTCGATCGTGGTCGCGCCGATGCAGTGAAGCTCCCCGCGGGCGAGCGCGGGCTTCAGGAGGTTCGAGGCGTCCAGCGCGCCCTCCGCGGCCCCCGCGCCCACCAGCGTGTGCAGCTCGTCGATGAAGAGGATCACCTGGCCCTCGGCGCGCGTGACCTCCTTCAAGACCGCTTTGAGCCGCTCCTCGAACTGCCCGCGGTACTGCGCGCCGGCGAGGAGAGCCCCCAGATCGAGCGCGACCACGCGGCGGTCCTTGAGCCCCTCCGGCACGTCGCCGCTCACGATCCTCTGCGCGAGCCCCTCGACGATCGCGGTCTTTCCCACGCCGGGCTCGCCGATCAGCACGGGATTGTTCTTCGTGCGCCTCGAGAGCACCTGGATCACGCGCCGGATCTCCTCGTCGCGCCCGATCACCGGATCGAGCTTTCCCTTGCGCGCGAGATCGGTCAGATCGCGGGCGTACTTCGCGAGCGCCTGGTATTTCTCCTCGGGATTGGGATCGACGACCTGTTCTCCGCCGCGGACGCTCAGGAGCGCGTGGTAGATCGCCTCGCGCGTGGCTCCGGCTTCGCGGAGGATGCGCCCCGCCTCCTGGGACACGGCGGGATCGACCATCGCGAGGAGGAGATGCTCGGTGCTGACGTACTGGTCCTGGAGCCGCTCCGCTTCGGTCTCGGCGTTCTCGATGATTTGCCGGAGCGCCGCGGAGACGACGACCTGCCTTGCCCCCGACACCTTGGGGAGCTGCTTGAATCGTGCCTCGAGCGCCCGCTGAAGGCGGTCGAGCGGAATCTTGGCGGTCTCGAGGATCGGACGGACCGCGCCGTCTTTCTGTTCGAGCAGCTCGGCCAGGAGGTGCTCGGGCTCGATCTCGGGATGGCCCGCTCGGTCGGCGCGCTCTTGCGCCGCGGCGAGAGCTTCCTGGCTCTTGGTTGTTAGACGGTCGAAGCGCATGGCTCACCTTTCCGTTGGCTCCCCACCCGCGGCGTCGCGCGACCGCGCGGCGCCCTCCCGAGTATACAGCCACGGCAGCCTTGATCGGACCGCCCTCCCCGCATACAGTCGGAAACGCGATGCCCCAGGCTCCTTCCTACCAGCAGCCCGATCTTGTCACGGTCTGGGACAAGGTTTCGGAGCGCTACCGGAACATCGATCTCGCGGCGCCGGACCACCGGGCCAACATGGAACGGTTCCTCGAACGCGTCGGCCCGCCCGCGGGTCGCTCCTTCTGCGAAGTCGGCTCCGGCTCCGGTACGACGAGCGCGGCTCTCGCCCAGAGGGGCGCGCGGGTCACGCTGGTCGACATCTCGCCGAGATCGCTCGCGTTCGCGCGGGGGCATTTCCAAGGGCTGGGGCTTCGGGGGCACTACGCGATCCAAGACGGGCTTCACCTCGGATTTCGCGACGGCGCCTTCGACGTCGTCTGGAACGGGGGCGTGATCGAGCACTTCACCGACGAGGGGAAGGTGGCGCTGATCCGCGAGATGTATCGGATCACGCGGCCCGGCGGCCTTCTTCTCATCGTGGTTCCGAACGCGCGTGATCTGCCGTTTCGCCTCGGGAAATGGATCGCGGAACGGCGCGGGAAGTGGATCTTCGGCTACGAGGACGACCTCTCGGAGGCGCGCTTCAGGAGGCTGGCGGAGCGCGCCGGGCTCCCGCGGGTCGAATTCTCCGCGCACAACCCCATTGTCGGGTGGTGGTTTTTACCCTACGGGCGCTGGCTCACGGATCGGCTGGGGCTCAACACGACGCGGTGGCATGCCAAGCAGACGAGGTTTGGCCACGCGCTCTCCCTGGCGGCGAGGAAACCGTAGGCCGCCGCCCGCGCCCTCGGACGCAAGGCGTCCCTCAGCCCTTCTGCGCGAGGCGCTCGCGCGCCAGCCGGGCCTCGTCGCTCCTCGGATACCTCTGGATCACCATCCCGTAGTAGCGCTTCGCCTGATCCATATCCTTGAGTCGGGCGTAGGCGATCCCGGTCTTGAGCAGCGCCGCGGGGACCTTGTCCCCCCGGGGATATTTCTCGGCGATTTTCTTGAACGCCTCGATCGCGCCCTGGAAATCTCCGAGGGCGTACGCGCACTCCCCGATCCAGTACTGCGCGTTGTCGGAAACTTCCGTGTCGGGATAGCGGCGCAGGTATTCCGTGAAGGCCTCCTTCGCGAGGCCGTAGCGCCCCGAAGCGAGGTCCGAGTACGCGGCCTGGTACGCCTCCTCCGGGTCCATGCCCCCCGCCGTGGAATCGCGCGTGGAGCGCCCGCCGGTGGCGACGCGTACGCTGTCCGATGAGGAAATCCTCTGTTTCACGTTCTCGACCTTCTGCGCGAGCTGCGTGAAGCGCACTCCGGATTCCTCGAGCTTTCCCTGGAGCATGTCCATTCTCTGGTTCAGCTCGGAGAGGCGCGTGTCGGAGCTCGCCCGGGTCGCCTGAACCCCCTCGCGCGTGCTCTCCACCTTTTGTTCGAGCGCGGCGAGGCGGCGCTGCATCTGCGCCTGGGTCGTGAGAAGGCTGTCGAGCGAGCTGGAGGTCGAGCGATAGTAGCCCGAGGGCGCGCAGCCGGCCGCCGCGATCGCCGCAGCCACCGCGCCCGCGATTAGGTATCGAGGGCGCACCGTCATTTGGGAACGATATGAGCGCGGCGATTCTTGGCCCAGGCCGACTCCTCATGGCCGGGGTCGAAGGGGCGCTCCTTTCCGTACGAGATCGTCGTGAGCCGGTTGCCCGATACGCCGTAGCTCATGAGGTACTCCTTGGCGGCGCGGGCCCGTTTCTCCCCGAGCGCCAGGTTGTACTCGACCGAGCCGCGCTCGTCGCAATGCCCTTCGATCACGACGTTCGTCCTGGAGTTCTTCTCGAGGTACTTGCCGTCTCGCTCGAGCGCCGACTTGGCGTCCTGACGGAGCGAGTAGTCGTCGAAATCGAAAAAAGCATCCTCGATCGAGAGCCTTTCGCCCGTTTCGCCCGAAGGGGGAGGCGGTGGGGTCGTCTCGGAAGGAGGCGGAGGGGTCGTTTCGGTGGGCGGGGGCTCGATCTGCCCCTGCGAGCTGACTTTCTTCCTTGAGGCGCAGCCCGGTGCCAGGGCGAGCACGATCAGGAGCCCAAGCGACGTAGCGGAGGCGATCCGTGGCGTTAGGCGCATAAAGTGTCTCCCATCCGGTTCAGGTGGTTGGACGGCAACGACTTCCGGAACTTTTTCGAACCTAGCACAGCCCCCCGGGGAGCGTCAACCCGAACCGCCCCGGGCGGACGCCCCGGCCTCCCCGACACCCTAGCTCCGGGTCGCGATCCGGGCTTTCGGCCTCGGACCCCAGGAAGGATTGAAGCTTTCCCCCTCGTTCGTAAGCCGCAGGATGTCGCTCCCGTCGGCGTTCATCATGAATATCTGCCGTTTTCCCTCCCGGCTTGAGCTGAAAACGATCTTTCGGCCGTCGGGGGACCAGTGCGGGTTTTCGTTATGCCCGGCGTTCGAGGTGACCTGGATCGGATTCGCGCCGTTCGCGTCCATGACGATGACGTCGAAGATGCCGTCGTGGCGCGCGGCGTAGCAGATCTTGTCCCCCTTGGGGGACCATTGGGGCGAGTCGTTGTAGCTCCCCTCGATCGTGACGAGCCTTTGGTTCAATCCGTCCACGTCCATCACGAAGACTTGCGGCGAGCCGGTGCGGTTGGAGGTGAAGACGATCTCGCGTCCCGTGGGGCTGAAGGAGGGGGAGGTGTCGATCACGGCGTTTCGCGTGAGACGCTTCGCGGTCTGCGCATCGCGGCTGATGAGATAGATTTCCGCGTTGCCGTCCCGCGAGAGCGTGCAGGCGATCCACTTCCCGTCCGGGGAATAGCTCGGAGCGGTGTTGAGGCCGGGGCGCGTCGAGAACGGGTAGGACGCGCCCTTGGTCAAATCGAACAGGTAGAGATCCGGGTTGCCGCGGCGGAACGTGGTGAACGCGAGCTCGCTCCCCCACGGCGCCCACACGGGGGAGAGCGCCAGGCTGTTGTCGTGCGTCACCTGCCGGCGATTCTCGCCGTCATAGTCCATCACCCAGATTTCCTTCACGCGTCCATCCTGTTTCACGTACGCGATCTTCGTTTCGGCGATCCCACGCTCTCCGGTCAGCGCCTCGAGCACGTCGTCCGCGAATACGTGCATCGTCTGGCGGAGGGTCCCCTCCGTGAACGGGTAGGTCCGATCCAGGGCCACGTCGCCGGTGCCCACGTCGATCGCCTGCCCGTGGAACTGGAGGAACCCGCCTCCGCCTCCGACGTCCACACCGCCCTCGACCCGGACCGTTCCGGCCAGGGAGGGATCGGCGGCGGGCTTGCCCTCCATCGGTTCGACGTCGGCGACCGTGAAGACCCCAGAGAGCTCGAAGTCATTCCTCGCGACCGCGCGTCCCTGGTTGGGCGCCTGGCCCACGGGGCCGTAGCCGCGGAATCGGGCGAGGAGAAGAGGCGATTTCATCGTGCCCCTCGCCTGGACGCCGATTCTCACCTGGGTCTGGGCGCGCAGGAGTCGGGCCGAGAGCAGGGTTCCCGTGAGCAGAAACGCCGCGACACCCAGAACAAGAACGGCTCGCGGGCGGAGCGCGGCGGTTCGGGTCGGGGCCCCGCGCGGCCTACTGGGCGAATTCGAATCCAAAGTGGACTCCTAGGTATTGGTCCATGTACCCCGCCGGCAGGGGCGGGAGCGGTGTCGCGCTCAGGAGCGCGCGCAGAGCCGTTTGGTCGAAGAAGGCGTATCCGGACGAATTTTCGATTTGGGTGAGCGAGACCTGGCCGTCACGCCCGATCCGAAAATAGACGACGGTGCGGACCGGCCGCCCGGCGTCCATGCCTTGAGGCGGTACCCAGCGCGAGCCGATCTTGTTCCGGAGGGCGGCGAGGTAGTAGGCGAAGCGAAAGTCCCCCTCGGTCTGGACGCTGGTGGCGCGCGAGGAATCGGGGGAGTACCACCGCGGCACGAGATCCACCGCCGGCGAGGGCGTGACCTCGCGCGGCGAGGGTTTTGGCTCCTCCTTGGGTCCCTTCTTCGGGGGTATGCGCTCCTGCTTGATCACGACCTGCGCCCCGGGCTGGTAGCGCTTCATGAGGGCGGGCTTGGGGCGCGCCTTGGGCGCCTCCTCGGCGGACGCCTCGGGCGCCGGGAAGCTCCGGAGCGGGGTGATGCGGATCAAGCGCGACCGGGATTGGGGCCCGGTCGTGCCCGCGATCGCGTACTCCTTCCCGGGAGCGATCTTGATCCAGAGGAGGCTCAGGAGCGCGAGGTGAATCCCGCAGCCGAACGCGAGAAACCAAAAGCAGGCTCTCCCGCCCGGCGGCGCGGCGCCCCGCCTGAGGACCGACGGCCGATCACGGAACCGCATCGATAGGGCATCCTCGCGTTATGGCTCCTGCTCCAGCTCGAGTGCTTCGTGCAGCGACCGGACCGCCCGCTCGGCATCGGCCTGGCGGACCACACAGGTGATCGTGATCGACGAGGTGCTGATCACGTCGATGTTCACGCCGGCCGCGGCGAGCGCGGCGAAGACCCGCCCCGCGGTGCCCGGGGAGGTCGCGAGCCCTTCGCCCACGACCGACAGCATCGCCACGTCGGGGTCGTAGAGGAAGGAGCGAGCGCCGATCTTCTTCCGGACCTCTTCGAGCACGGGACGCACGGCGTTCACATCATGGGAGCCCACGGTGAAGGTCACGTCGTTTCGTCCGTCCGATCCGCTGGCCTGCACGATCATCCGGACGTTGACGCCCTGGCCGCCGACCGCCTGGAAGATTTCGGACGCGATGCCGGGCCGGTCGGGAACGCCGACCAAAACGATCTTCGCCACATCGGCATCGTGCGCGATGCCACGGATCACAACGTGTTCCATCGAATCCCCCCTCACGACTCGGGATCCTTCGTTCCAGTTGAAGCTCGACCGGACGTGAAGCGGCACGTCGAACCGGCGCGCGATCTCGACCGAGCGGTTGTGCAGCACCTTGGCGCCAAGGGAGGCCAGCTCCAGCATCTCGTCATAGGAGAGCCGGGCGATCTTGCGCGCCCCGGGAACGACCCGCGGGTCTGCCGTATATACCCCGTCCACGTCGGTATAGATCTCGCATTCCGAGGCTTGGAGGGCCGCGGCGAGCGCGACCGCGGTCGTATCCGACCCACCTCGCCCGAGGGTGGTGACCTCGCGGTCCTTGCTCACACCCTGGAACCCCGCCACGATCACCACCCTGCCGCGTTTCAGCTCCTCGCGAATCCGGTCCGCCCGGACCTCGAGAATTTTCGCGCGCGTGTGGGACGTGTCGGTCACGATGCCGCTCTGGGAGCCGGTGAACGAGACCGCCTCCTGGCCGCGGTCGTTCACAGCCATGGACACGAGCGCCATCGAGATCCGCTCCCCCGCGGTCAGGAGCATGTCCATCTCGCGGGGATGGGAGCGGGCCGAGACCTTGCGCGAGAGATCGATCAGATCGTCGGTGGCATCCCCCATCGCGGATACGACCACGACCAATTCCGCGCCTCCGCGGCGCGTCCGCACGATGCGCTCCGCAACGTGGTGGATCCGCTCCGGCGACCCGACGGAGGTCCCACCGTACTTTTGAACCAGCAGCGGCATGAATTTCGGAGATTCGCCCCTAGAGATGGGTCCGAGCAACGGCGCCCTTCGTCGCGATGCGCCCCGGAGCCGCGCGCGCCTTCACGCGGTGGCGGGCGAAGGCGCGAACCATCGCCCGGCCGATGCGCGCACCGAGCCGCGGCGCGTGAAACGCCAGGAGGGTCGGACCGCTTCCGCTGATCGTGACGCCGTATGCCCCGGCGCGGCACCCCGCCTCCACCACTCGATCAAACCCGGGAATCAGCCGCGCGCGGTAGGGCACATGGTACACGTCCCGGAGCGCTTCGGCCAAGAGTTCGAAGCGGCGGGTCGAGAGGGCGTGCGTCAGGGCCATCGCGCGGGCCGTGTTGCCCGCGGCGAAGGGCAGCGGCAACGAGGAGGGAAGGAGCGCGCGGGCCTTCTCGGTGCTCACATGGAGCGCGGGGATGACGAGCGTGAGCGCGAGGTCGCGGGGGACGCGAAGGTGGAGCGCCTCCACGCTCCCGTCGAGACGGGGCATGGAGAGCGTGAGCCCGCCGAAAATCGCCGGGGCCACGTTGTCGGGGTGCCCCTCGAGGCGGATCGCCTCGCGGAAAATCTCGTCGCGCGCGTAGGGCCCGCCCAGCCAGTGATTCGCCAGGGTCAACCCGGCGACGATCGCCGCGGCGCTCGAGCCCAGGCCGCGCGCGAGCGGGATCTCGGAGCGGATCGTGAGGGCGACCGTCGGGACCGGCTCCCGCGCGATCCGAAAGAGGTGCCGGAACGCGCCGAGCACCTTGTCGTGCTGCGGATCGATCGCGAGATCGCTGCCTTCTCCCAGGCGGCGGATCGAGAACCCGGAGGGGATCCTCGCGGCCGAGACCCTCATGGGGAGCCTGAGCGCCAAGCCAAGGCAGTCGAACCCGGGCCCTAGGTTCGAGGTCGAGGCCGGCGCCACGGCGCTCCAGCGCGTCGGCCGGGCCGGCGCGCGCTTCTTCTTGCGCGGACGATCGCCCTCCTGCGTCGCGAGCGTCGGGATCACTCGAGGATGATCCTCCGAAGCACGCCGGGGTCGTCCTCGACTTTCTCGACCGCCCTCGAAACCGAGACCGCCCGCTCCGGATCCTTGAGCCCATGCCCGGTGACGGTGCACACGATCGTGCGGAGCCCCCGGAGCCGTCCCTGCGCGCCCAGCTTCAGGACCCCCGCGACGCTCGCGGCCGAGGCGGGCTCGACGAAGATCCCCTCCACCTCGGCGAGGGCCCTGTACGCGCCCAGGATCTCGTCGTCGGTCACCATCTCGATAAGGCCCCCCGAGCGGTCGCGCGCGTCCAGCGCGCCCTTCCACGAGGCGGGGTTTCCGATCTTGATCGCGGTCGCGATCGTCTCAGGCGCCTCCACCCGGGCGCCGCGCACGATCGGGGCCGCGCCCTCAGCCTGAAATCCGAGCATCTTGGGCCGCTCCCCGGCCGAGGCCGGGCCGCCGGACGCCCCCGACGCGGCCGCCTGCTCCTCGTACCCCCTCCAGGTGGCGGTGATGTTCCCCGCGTTTCCGACCGGAAGGGCGTGGGCGTCGGGCACGCGGCCTCCGAGCGCCTGCACCACCTCGTAGGCCACGGTTTTCTGTCCCTGGATGCGGTCCGGGTTGATGGAGTTGACCACCACCACGCTGCCCTCCTCGGACATGGCGCGCACCAGCTCCAGCGCGCGGTCGAAATTCCCGCGGATCGCGAGCACGCGCGCCCCGTAGATCATTGCCTGCGCCAGCTTCCCCAGCGCGATCTGCCCCTCCGGGATCACGACCACGCAGCGAAGCCCGCCGCGCGCGGCGTACGCCGCCGCCGACGCGGAGGTGTTGCCGGTCGAGGCGCAGAGCACCGCGCGGGCGCCCCGCGCCTTCGCGCGCGAGACCGCGACCGTCATTCCGCGGTCCTTGAAGGAGCCCGTCGGATTCTGCCCCTCGATCTTCACGTGAAGATCGACGTCCGCGCCGGCCCGGCGCGAAAGCCCCGGCGCGGGGACGAGCGGCGTCCCCCCTTCGAGGAGCGTGATCACCGCGTCCTCGGGGATCTCCGGCAGAATGCCGCGGAATTCCCGCACGACCCCGCGCCACGGCGCCGCCGGTTCCCGGGTCCCCCCCCGTCCTGCGCTCATAGGTCGAAAATCCGCACGGCGCGGGGGGTCTTCCGCATGGACGGAAGGTTTGCGATCCCCCTCACCGCCTCGCGCACGTCGCGATCCCCCGCCTCGTGCGTGAGCATCGTGATCGAAGCCTCGCCCCGGAATCCCTCCGCCTGAAACATCTGCGCCACGCTGACGTTCGATCCTCCGAGGCACGCGGCCACCTGGGCCAGCACGCCGGGTCGATCCTCCACGATCAGGCGGAGGTAGTACTTCGTTCGGACGGCATCGAGCGGGACCCGCTCCCCAGGCTCGGGCTTCGCCGCGCCCGCGAGGAACCTCACCCCGGCCACGAACTCGCGCGCGGCGACCAAGACGTCTCCAAGCACCGCCTGCGCGGTCGGGAGAGCGCCCGCGCCCTTTCCATAGAAAAGCATCGACCCGGTGGCCTCACCCTGCAGGTAGATCCCGTTGAACTCATCGCGCACGTCGGCGAGGAGATACCGCTTGGGGATGAAGGCGGGGTGCACGCGGAGATCGAGCCCTTCGGAGTCTCGGAGCGCGATCCCGAGAAGCTTCACCGTGTAGCCGAAGCGATCCGCCTGGCGAAGATCCTCCAGCTCCATCCCGATGATGCCTTCGGTCGGGATCGAGCCGTGCGCGACGTCCATCCGAAACGCGCGGCGCACGAGGATCGCGAGCTTCTGCGCGGTGTCCGCGCCGGAAAGGTCGAGGGTGGGGTCGGCTTCGGCGAAGCCGAGCGTCTGCGCCGCGGCGAGGGCTTCCGCGAAGTCGCGCCCGTCGCGCTCCATCGTGGATAGGATGAAGTTCGTCGTCCCGTTCAGGATCGCGACCAGGAGCCGGAAGTGCTCGGTGCGGAGCCCGTGCTCGAGCGCCTGGAGCACCGGAATGCCGCCGCCCGCCGACGCCTCGTAACGGATCGTCGCCTTCGAATCGGCCGCGAGCCGCTCCAGCTCCTCCCCGTGGAGCGCGAGGAGGTGCTTGTTCGCCGTGACCACCGGGATGCCGCGCTTGAGCGCCGCGCGCACCGGCCCGAGCATCGCTTCCCCGCCGACCAGCTCGATCAGGAGATCCACGTCTTCCGCATTTGCGACGGCGAGCGGGTCGGTCCCGACGTGAGCCCCGGAGAGGTCGCATTCACGCCGCTTCCCCGGATCGCGCACGGCGACGCGGGTGACGCGAAGGGTCGCGCCCACGGAGTCCCGGACCAGACGTTCGCGCTGATGAAGGAGCGTGAGGAAGCCTTGGCCAACGACCCCGCATCCCAAAAGGCCGATGCGAACCACGGAGGGGGGCATAGACCTCGGAGGCTACCGAAGGGGTGTGGGGCTGTCAAACCGCGCGGGCGCTCCCGTCGAGAGGGAGACCGCGCGGCCGGCCCGGAGCCGCGTTACGCCGAGAGCCGGCGCAGCTCGTCGTCGCGGCGCGAGATGGACCAGCGCTCGCGGAATGCCTTGAGCGAGAAGGAAGGATCGACCCGCTTCACTTCGCGGGCGGCGCGGGCGAGCCTGCGACGCGCGTCCTTGCTGTGCGTCTTCCGCCACTCCACGTAGCTGTCCAGAAGCTCGTCCCAGGAGCCTGTCCTGTGCGATTTTTCGAAGTGCTCCTGGGTGTCGTGCTCGATGTGATACATCTCCCCCGAGCTGAGCTCGCTCATGAGATGCAGGTACTCACCGCTCATCCACACCATGACCTTGGTGTAGGCCTCGAAGTTCCGCGAGAGCTTGTCCATCACCTCGGCGATGGCGGCGCCGCGCCCGAAGAGCCGCTCCGCGTAGGCCGAGGCGAATTGATAGTAGGATTTCCCGCGTCCGGTGAGGCGGCTCTGAGCGTCCTCCTGTGGTTCCGGCACGTCTCCGACCAGCGACGACTCGCCGAAAATGCCGAGCGAGACGTAGAGGAAATCCGCGTTCGCCTTGTACACGCGATAGCGCAGCCTCTGATCCTTCGTCTCCTGCACGCGCGCGAAGACGTCCGCATCGCGTGTCGAGATGAAGTTCGATTGCAACAGGTCGTGCTGCCCCGTCACGACGCCCGCGAGGAGCGATGCGGTATAGACGTTCACGTCCTCGTCATATTCCTTGAGGTCGGAGGGCATCTCCGAATCGATCCGCGAAAGGAGGAAGTTATTGATAAAAAAGTAGCCGACATCCTCCCGGGGAGGATTCGCGATCGCCGCCAGGTCCGTAGCCAACTTGATGTAGGATTTGTTGCTCACCGTTTCGCTCTCCGTACCCCTGTGCCCCACGGCGCGGGTCCACTTGTGCGTTTTGCACGATCCATGCCATCGAGGCCGCGTATTTGGGCCGTCCCGAAGGGAACCCTCCAAACCATACAATCAGTTTGCCGCTAGCGAGTTGGGGCGCCTCACGTTTCGGAATCCGGGCCGCCCAATTCCAAGCCGGTGGATCACAGATGTTGCGGAAGCAGCATGTAGAGGAAACTTCGCATCACGACGGTGAAATACACCGCAAATAATGTAACCACAGCACCATGGATCCATTTCACCTTTTTACGATAGCGCCAGAGGAAGACGCACCCGAGCGTGGGAACCAAGGTCTTGTAGAGCCAGAAGATGTATGGGGAGTGCTCGAGCAGGAAGGCCATGATCCGGTTGGCCTCCACCATGAATCGTGCATTCAGCAAGTAGACGGTCTGGGCCGCGTCGATGAAGTTGAGGGCTCCGACCAGCCAGAGGAGCCAGAAGAGGCGTTGCTCGGCTCGCGCCGCGGCGCGCCGATCCCTGCGCCGGCGCTGAAGGCCGCGCCGGTCCGATCCCTCGAACTTCGCCATCGCTCCTCCTCGAATCCGATCGCGGGGGATGAAGCGCTGGGGCAAGTATCGGCAAATGGGAGATGAACTTGCGCCCGATTTGACAGGCCTCAAACCCGATGCTAGTCTGCGTCCCATTCCACTTGGGAGGCCCGGGTTTCCATGGAAGTCCTGATCGGCAGCGACGCTATCCAGAGCCGGGTCCGCGAGATCGGAAAGCAGATCGCGCGCGACCACCCAGAGGGCGCCCCGCTTTTGATCGGGGTGCTCCGCGGGTGCGTCATCTTCATGGCCGACCTCATGAAAAGCCTTCCGATTCCCCACGAGATCGACTTCATCAGCATCTCCAGCTACGAGCATTCGTCCTTGTCCTCGGGGACGCCACGGCTCGTGAAGGACATCGGGCGCGACATCGCGGGCCGCGACGTGATCATCGTCGAGGACATCGTGGACACCGGCTACACGCTGGAATTCCTGCGCCGGACGTTTCTCGCGCGGAACCCGGCCTCCCTCAAGACCGTGGCGCTCCTCGACAAGAGACCGCGTCGCGAGTGCCCGGTGCCTATCGACTACATTGGATTTGAGATCCCGGATCGCTTCGTGGTGGGCTACGGCCTCGATTTCGCGGAGCGTTTCCGGCACCTTCCCTACATCGCCGCGCTCTCCCCCGAGGAGCTTACGCCCCGGCCGGCCGTCCGCTCCCTGGGAGCGGCGTAGCATGGTTTCGCATTCCCAGCGCCGGGGAATCCTGATCGGAATCGCGGGCGGAACCGGCGCCGGCAAGACCCTCGTCGCGCAATCAATCGCCCAGGACCTGGGAAGCGAATCGGTCCTGCTCCTGGAGCAGGACTCCTATTACAAAGACCTCCACCACATTCCGCTCGGGGAACGCGAGAATCGGAACTTCGACCACCCTGACGCTTTCGATCGCGATCTCTTGCGCACCCACTTGGAGAAGCTTCTCGCGGGAGGCGAGGCGGACATGCCGGTCTACGACATGCGCACCCACACGCGCGTGAGCCAGCCGCTCCGGATCCAGGGACGCCGCATCATCATGCTCGACGGCCTGCTGGTGCTCGAGGATCCCGGGCTCCGCCACTTGATGGACATCAAGATCTACGTCGATGCCGACCCCGACATTCGATTCATCCGCCGCCTGAAGCGCGATCTCACCGAGCGCGGCCGCACGCTGGATCAGGTGATCCGCCAATACGAATCCAGCGTGCGCCCGATGCACCTGCAGTTCGTCGAGCCCTCGAAGCGCTACGCCGACCTCGTGATCCCCGAGGGGGGCTACAACTTCGTCGCGATCGACCTCATCAAGACCAAGATCCGCTCCCTCCTCGCCGAGACGGCATGACGACGAGCGGTGATCCCGCGCCGCCCGTCGGCGCCGAGACCTAGACCGTGATGAGCTGGATTCCCCTGGTCAACTTTCCCCTCGAGTGGGCCGCCCTCGCGCTCTTGGTCGCGGGGGCGATCTACTGGGAGCGCGGCGCGCTGAGCGGGGTCGGGATCGAGGGCTGCGTGCTGGCGGCGATGCTCGGGCTCTGCTTGGGATACGAGTGGAGCGGAAGATACGACATCGCGGCCGCGGCGGCGGCCGGGGGGGCTGCAGCCTTCGCCCTGGTCGCCGGCGCGCTCCTCCTCTCCTTTCGCGCCGATCCCATCGTCGGAAGCCTCTGCCTGAGCCTCGTACCGGCCTGCGCCCTGGGGCTTCTCTCCCGCGCGGGCCCGCTACGCCTCATGACGGAGGCACCTCCCCCGGGGCTGATCGGCGGCACGCCCTTCGCGGGCACCTACGCCGAGGATTTGATCGCCAACCCCTGGCTTCTCGCCTCCCCCCTCGTGCTCGCACTCGCGGCATTCATGTTACTGAAGACGCCGTACGGTCTCAGGCTGCGCGCGTATTCCGAGACGCCCGCCCTCGCGCGGCGAGGACCCGGACGGGTCGTGTGGGTGCGCCTGTCGGGAGCCGCGCTCGGCGCGCTCTGGGCTGTGCCCGCCGCCGCAATCCTGCTCCGCGCGCATCCCGCCTCCCCCCCGTTCGGGTTGGGGTTGATCGCGCTCGCGTGCGTGCTCGCCGGACGGTGGGGATTCGTGCCGGGGATCCTGATGGCGGCGGGGCCCGCCCTCTTGCGCACGCTTCGCCCTTATGCTCCGGCCGGGGCGCCGGGTGGGATCGCTCTGGATGCCGCGCCGTTCGTGCTGGCGCTCGTGTACGTGATCCTCTTCTCCCGCCGCGCGCTCCGGGCATCGGCGTCACCGCAATCGCGTCTGGATCCGGACGTCTTGTGACGCGGGCCCCGGCCCTCGATCCCGAGGAGGCGCTCCAGGTCATCCGCCGCCGCACCACCCTCGTGCCGAAGGTGGCGCTCGTGCTCGGGAGCGGCCTCGGCATCCTGGCCGAGGGGGTCGCCTGGGAGGCAACGCTCTCGACGGAGGAGATCCCCGGCCTTCCGCGCTCCACCGTCGCGGGGCACTCGAGCCGTCTTCTCTTCGGGCGCTGGTCGGGACGCGCGGTCGTGGTCGCGCAAGGGCGGGCGCACCTCTACGAGGGGTACACCGCCGAGGAGGTCACCCGCGCGGTGAGGCTCTTCGCCACGCTCGGCGCACGATCTCTCGTGCTGACCAATGCGGCGGGAGGCATCGCGTCTCGGATGACGCCCGGAACCCTGATGCTGGTCGAAGATCACGTCAATCTCCAATGGCGGGCGCCCGGCCGCGTTGCCGGGCGCGCGGCTCCTGGGGCCACAGGCGGAGCGCGGGCCAAGCCGGGCCCGGGCCCGACCGCCCCGCCGAACCAGCGCGGGCTCACGTCGCGCCCGGTCTACTCGCGGGATCTCCTCGCCAAGGCGGCGCGCGCCGCGGTGAACGCGGGCGTGCGCGCCGAGCGCGGGATCTTGGGCGTGACCCTCGGGCCCTCCTACGAAACGCCCGCCGAGATCGCGATGCTCGAGCGGATGGGCGCGGACGCCGTCTGCATGTCCACGGCGGCCGAGGTCGCCGCCGCGAACGAGATCGCGTTGCCGGTCGCGTGCATCTCGTGCGTCACCAACTGGGCGGCCGGAAAAAGCCCCGTTCGATTGAAGCACGAGGACGTCACGGCCGGCGTCGCCGCCGCGGCGCCCGCGCTCCGCTCCGTCATCGAGCGGCTCATCCTCTCGCTGGCGTAGCGGGTGGGGCCACTCCTCCACGCGTGGGATGCCTGGCTCCTCTGCCTGGTGCTCGCAGGGGTCGTCCCCTTCCACGGGCTTCTCGCCTACGGGCGATTGAAGTCGGGGCCCGACCCGATCCCGACCCAGGCCAAGCTCCGCCTCTACGCCACGATCGTCGTCATGGAGTGGGCCCTCGTCGCGCTGACCTTGGCCGTCCTCGGCCACCACGGGCTCACGCTCGGCGATCTGGGACAGCGAATCGCGAATCCCAGGCTCACGCTCCTCGCGACCTTGCTCGGTCTTCTGGGGCTCGGCGCGATCACCGCCCTGAACGTCCGGCAGATCCGCGGCGCCCCGCCTGAAGAGCTCAAGCGCGCGGTCGGGCGCGCGCGCAAGTTCGTGCCGGTTGGACCCGCGGAGGTCGCCGCGTTCACATTCGTCGCGCTGACGGCGGGGATCTGCGAGGAGATTCTCTACCGGGGGTGGCTCGTGAGCTTCCTGGGAGCGGCGTTCGGCTCGATCTGGACCGGCCTCATCGTCGCGGCGTTTCTATTCGGGCTCGGCCACGCGTATCAGGGGAGACAGGGGATTCTGGCGACGGGGGTCCTGGGGCTCTTCTTCGGGGGGATGTTCGTGGCCGCCAAGAGCCTCGTGCCGGGGCAGGTGCTCCACGCCGCGATCGACCTCGTGAACGGGGTTCTGGCGGGCGGTCTCGTGAGGAGGCTCGGGGCGATGTCGGGCGGTCCGGGAGGGGCGCCGGGGCCCGTCGACCCGACCCCGCCGCCTACCGCAACGTGACCTTCGTGATCCGGTCCCCGGGCATGAGCCGCTCCACAACCTCCATCCCCTGCGTGACCTTCCCGAACGCGGTGTAGCGGGCTTCGAGCCGCGGCTGCGGCGAGAGGGTGATGAACCATTGACTCCCGCCGGTGTCCTTTCCCGAGAGCGCCATCCCCACGGTTCCGGCTTCATATGGGCGGTCGTTGTACTCGCACGGAATCATGTAGCCCGGTCCGCCCCACCCGTCCCCCCTCGGGCAGCCATCCTGGACGACGAAGTTCGGGACCACGCGGTGAAACGCCATTCCGTCGAAGAATTTCGCCCGCGCCAGCTTCACGAAGTTCTCGACGGTCCCGGGCGCGCGGGCGCGGTCGAACGCGATCGTGATGAGGCCCCGCTCCGTGTGAAGGAGCGCCGTGCGCGGAGCCGGGCTGGCACTCGCCGCAAGGAGGAGCGGGTTCTTCACGAGGCCGATCGAATCGGGCGGGAGCCCGAGCGCCAGGCACACGGTCTCCCGGATCCGGCGCTCCGGATCGCGGCGCATCCGGGCGAGCGCTGCCAGAGCGTCCCTCGTCTTGATCGCGGCGAGCGCCGAGGCGGCCGACGCGCGAACATCCGCGTCTTCGGTCGTGCCGATGCGGGTCAGGAGCGAGGCGATCGCCGGAACGGACGCGCTGTCGCCGAGCTGGCCGAGCGCATCCGCCGAGGAGCTGACCACGGTGAAGTCGCGCGCGGTGAGGAGCGCCCGCAGCGCGGGAAGGTCCTGCGCCGAATCGGCCTTTCTCTGCGCGAGGCCCGCCGCCGCGCCCGCGGCTTGAGGCGCGTCGGTCGAGTCGCGCGAGCGGGCGAGGAGCGTCTGGAGCGCCATGGGCCCGGGAACCTTTCCGAGCGCCTCCATCAATCCGGCGCGCATGAAGCCGGGAAGCAGATCGAGATTCTGGGCGATCGTGGGGATCGCGGGCTCGCCTTGGATCTTGAGAAGGGCGATCGCGGCGCCTTGAACGACACCGGTCGCGGAATCGGAGAGCGCGCGGGTGAGCGAGGGGACGGAGGCGGAATCTCCGAGCGCGCCGAGCGTGAGCGCGGCCTCCCAGCGGACCTGCGCGATCGGATCCGCGAGGAGGCCCCGGACCGCGCCGGCTTGACTCCTCGCGCCCAGGACGCCGAGCGCGTGCGCCGCGTCCACGCGCACACGCCACGCGCTGTCGCGTAGGAGCGGTGCCAGAAGGCCCGCCGCGGATGAGTCCGCCACGTCCCCGAGGGCGCGGGCGGCGGTCATGCGCACGATCTCAACCTTGTCGCGAAGGAGCGTACGCAGCTCGGCCGCCCCGGCTCGATCGCCGATCCGGCCCAGCGCGTAGGCCACGCGCCATCGCATCTCGGGATGGGCGTCCCCGGCGCGGGCCGAGAGCGGCGAGGTGAGCGTGTGGTCGCGGATGCGCGCGGCCGCGAGAGCGGCGGTCCAACGCTCCGGCTCGAGTCTCGCGCTCAGCGCGCGCGATATCGTCGGGACGCTCCCGTGAGCCCCGATCATGCCGAGCGCGGCGACCATCGCCTTGCGCGCGCCCAGATCGGGTTCACGCTCCCAGCGGAGCGCGAGGGCGGGTGCGGCGGTTGAATCTCCCATGAGCCCCAACGAGAACGCGGCCTGTCGCCGCACGGTCGCGGACCCGTCGTGGAGCGCCTCGATCAGCGCGGAGACGCTCGCGCGCTCCTGAATGAGCCCCAGCGCGCGCGCGGCGGCCGCGCGGGCGGCGAGGGAGCGGTCGTGAAGGAGCGCCCGGGCAAGGCCTGTCGTGTCGCGGTCGGCCGTGCGTTGCTCGATCCACGCGCCCCGCGCGCGGGCCGGGGGAGCCTGCGCTCTTGCGGCGGGCGTGAGAGCCCAGACCAGGAAGACCCCGCCCGCCGCCACAGCAGCCACCGCCTGGCTCACCCCACCGCGCATCGATCCTCCTCGAGCAATGCCAGCGCGGCATCCAGGACATCGCGCGGCTCCAGCGATTCGAGCGTTCCATCCGCGGCCCGCACGCTGCGCACGCAGCGCCCGACAGGCCGCCATTCGTCGGGGTCGGTCCATCCGTAAATCCCGACCGAGGGACAGCCTGTAGCGCCCGCGAGATGGACAGGCCCGGTGTCGTTTCCAACATAAAGCGCCGCGCGCGCGAACCGCGCCGCCAGCATCGGGATGGATTCGCTCCGCACGACGGGAAGGGTCATCCGGAGCGCCGACGTCACCGCTTCCACCGTGCCTCGGTCCTGGGGCCCTTCGACCCACCAGACCGAATGCCCGCGGCCCACCAGCTCGCGCGCCACCGCGGCGAATCGCGCGGCTGGCCAACGGTTGTGGTGCTTTCCCGCGCCGGGATGGAGATAGACGGCGGCCTCGGGCGCGCGAGCGAGGAGGGTAGGATCGGGGATGTAGTAGGGAGGGTCGGGACGCACGCCCGCGCCGACGGCGTGGGCGAGCGCGAGGCTCACCTCGGATTGGTGAGGGGGGGGTGCGCCGCCCGCGCCGCCCGCAGCCCGCGCCCCGCCGCCGGGGTACGGCACGGCACGCGTCAGGCCCGCGCGGTCGCGCTCGCGATACCACGCGGGATCGAAGCCCACGCGGTCGCCAGCCCCCGACCAGCGCACGAGCATCGCCGCGCTGCGGGAATAAGAAACCGTGGTGAAGTAGACCGCAAGGTCAGGCCGGGGACCCGGCCATCCGCGCAGCCCGGCCCGCGCGACGCCAAAAAAATTTCGCGTGTCGACCACGCGGATCTCATCGGCCCAGGGCTGGCCCAAGACGGCATCGGCGTTCTGCCGGCCGACGATCAAGACGATGTGTGCGTCGCGAAACCGTTCCCGGATCGAGCGAATCGCGGGGACGTTCAGCAGCAGATCACCGAGCTGATTCTGGGGGCGGAAGAGATGGATCCGGGTCGAGGCCGAAGGGGTCGGCTCGGCCGCGGAGGGCATGCTCAAACCATCTTGGGCGGCTCGCCGCCCTTCAACCTCAACTTTTCAAGCTCGATCACCTTCACGAGACGGTCATGGCACCCGACGGGCATGATCTGCGGCCTTCCGTCGTTTTCGTGCTTGTAGAGCTTGATCGTCATGGTGAGGGTGTCGAATTCGGCGCGGCAGTCGGAGCAGGAACCGATGTGTTTTCGCATTTCCGTAATCAGGTCCGCTTTCATGTCCGCATCCAGGTAGTCCGATATCGAGTCGAGGACCTCCTTGCACGTCAGCATCAGTGGGCTCCCATGACACGTTTCGGTTTGGCGTTTTCGCTGAAATAACCGGCCAGCCGGTTTCTCACCTTGAGACGCGCCCGGTGGAGCCGCGATTTCACGGCCGCCACGGAGAGATCCAGAATGTCCGCCACCTCCGCATTGGACAGCTCCTCAATGTCGCGCAGAACGAACACCTGGCGAAATTCTGGAGGGAGCGCCTCGATCGCGTCATCCATCACCTGCTGGAGCTCCCGGTTGAGAAGCTGCTCCGCGGGTCCGGGAGTCCAGTCCGCGATGTTGACCGGAGTCTCGCGCTCGTCCGCGTCTTCGATGGACACCGTGGGAAGCTGCTTCTTCCGCAACCGCATCAACGCGGAGTTCGCTGTGATGCGGTAAATCCACGTAGAGAAGGTCGACGCGCCCTGGAACGATTTGATGCCACGGTACGCGCGAAGGAACGTATCTTGTAGGACATCCTCCGCGTCCTCGGGATTGCGTACCATCTTCAGCGCCAAACTGTAGACCTTCGATTCATAGCGGGAAATCAGCTCCCCAAAGGCCCTCTCGTCGTCCTCTTTGGATCTGCGGACGAGTTCCTCATCAGTAGGAGCGGGCAATCTCGTTCCTCGCCTTCTATTGGATTCTACGTGTTGGGAGCCGGTTCGGGCAAAAGTGCTTCTAGATAAGGCTATGGGGGCGACGCTGCGGTGTCAAGCAGTGCAGGCTACACGATCGCTAACTTCAGACGACGCTTAGGCGATCCACCTCGGCCGAGGCGCCCGCGGCGCGCCGCTCGCGCGGACGTTCGATTCCGTGGCGCCGCATTTTCGACCGCAGGCTCCCCCGGCCGATCTTGAGGAGCCGCGCCGCCTCCACCACATTGCCGTCCGCACGGTCGAGCGCGGCCTGGATCACCGCTCGCTCGACCGCCGGGAGCGACACGCCCTGCGGTGGGATCGAGATATTGAAGCCGGAGAGATCGTCCGGCGACGTCCCCCCTCCGGTATGGGGCACGGCCAACTCCGCCGGCCCGATTTCATCCGTGCGCGCGAGAAGAACGGCGCGCTCGATCACGTTCGAAAGCTCCCGCACGTTGCCCGGCCAAGCGTACGCCGAAATTTCGCGCTCGGCCTCGGCCGAGAGCCGTGCCGAGCGTCCCAGCTTCCGAGCCACACGCTCCACGAAAAGCCGCGCTAGGAGCACCGGGTCCCCTTCCCGCACGCGCAGGGGAGGAATCTCGATGGGCACAACGTTCAAGCGATAGTAGAGATCCTCCCGGAAGCGCCCCTGTTTCACCTCGGCGATCAGCTCCCGGTTCGTGGCGGCCAATATCCGGACGTCTACCGGAATGTCCCGCGTGCCTCCCACCCTTCTCACGATCTTCGAGTCCAGGAACTTGAGGAGCTTCGCCTGAAGGGTGAGGGGCAGCTCCCCGATCTCGTCGAGGAAGACGGATCCCCCCTCGGCGGCCTCGAAAAGGCCCACACGGATCTGTGTCGCGTCGGTGAATGCGCCCTTCTCGTGGCCGAACAGCTCCGATTCAAGAAGCTCGCGCGGGATTGCGGCGCAGTTCACGTCCATGAATGGCCCCTGCTTCCGGGGGCTCTCGCCATGAATCGCCCGCGCGAAAAGCTCTTTTCCCACTCCGGATTCACCCAGGATGAGAACCGACGTGGCGCTCGATTCGGCAACGCGGCGGGCGAGATCGATCGACTCCTGGATCGCGAGGCTTTGTCCGACGATGCGGTCGAATCGGAATTCCTGCTCGATGCGGGCGTGCTCGCGCTGTTGCCGCACCTGCTGGGCGACGGAGCGGCCCGCCGCGCTGAGGAGGCTGTCGAGCTGGGTGAGGTTGACCGGCTTGAGGAAGATGTTCCGGACGCCGAGCTCGAGCGTCTCGGTCGCCTGCTGGCTGTCCCGATCCGCGAGCACCACGAGCTGGAGCTTGGGCCAGTGTTCTTTGAGCTGGCGGATCGCCGCCCGCTTTTGTTCCAGGGCTTGGGTGATCGCGGCCGGGAGGCCGGCCGCGGTCGGTCCAAAGTCCACGAGCGCGATCTCGCAGGAATCTGTCCCCCCGCGGGCGAGATGCTGGAGCACATGGTCCGCGACCCGGACGGTGCATTCCCTGCCGGTGATGTGCTCGACCAGGGAATCGCGTTCGCTTCCCGGCGGCATGATGACGGCGACGTTCAGATTCATATGCTTAGGGCTCCCCCGAGCTCTTTACGGGGCCTTGAGTTGGAGCACTTCGACCCCCACCAAGATGGTTATCGGCGGGTCGGGGGAAGATGGTTAGCGGGAAGTGAGGAGTGGGGGGCCAAAGGGGGCGGAGTGGCGGCCGCGGGGGCCGGAGCGGCGGCCGCGAGAATTGGGTGGATATATATCTTGAAGATATATATCATTAAGATATGTCGGCCCGGGTCCGCTCCACCCCATACGCGATTCTCGGCATGCTGAGCTTGGCGCCGATGTCGGGCTACGACATTCGGAAGGAAGCGGCCTCGAGCATCGGCTACTTCTGG